>JAEUJT010000254.1 GCA_016793525.1 Archangium sp.
GTCGACATCGCCAACCGCATCGAGCTGAAGCAGATCCGCGCGGGCATCGTGGTCTCGGCGGAGAGCTCGCGCGCAATCGTCGACGCCACGGTCGCCCAGCTCAACGCGACGCCGACCATCGACGCCTACCGCTTGGGCCTCGCGACGATGACCGGTGGCTCGGGCGCGGTGGCGGTGGTGCTGACCGAGGCTGGCTTCTCCGACAGCGAACACCGCCTCGTCGCCGGCGCCGCGCTGGCCGCTCCGGAGCACCACCGGCTGTGCAAGTGGGGGCCGACGCAGGGGCTGCTCGGGGAGACGCCGAACGTGATGACCACCGACGCGTCGCACGTGCTGGAACACGGTGTGGCGCTCGGCAAACGCACCTGGCAGCGCTTCCTCGACGAGGCGGGCTGGCGCGGAGACGACGTCGATCGCGTCATCTGCCACCAGGTCGGAGCGAGCCACCGCCGCGAGGTGCTCGGCACGCTGGGCATCGACCAGCAGCGCGACTTCTCGACCTTCGAGACGCTGGGAAACATGGGCACGGTCTCTGTGCCGCTGACCGCCGCCATGGCCGACGAGGCGGGCTTCCTCCGCTCGGGCGACCGCGTGGGGTTCTTGGGCATCGGCAGCGGCCTCAACTGTCTGATGCTGGGGTTGCACTGGTGAGCGCCATGACTTTCGATCCATCTCCGTACCGCGAGCTGTACCCGTGGCAGGGCCGCCACCTCGACGTCGGCCAGGGCGTGCGCATGCACTACCTCGACGAGGGCCGCGGGGAGCCGCTGGTGATGCTCCACGGCAACCCGACGTGGTCGTTCTACTGGCGCAACCTGGTGAAGGGCCTGAGCGGCTCGTACCGCTGCCTGGTGCCGGATCACGTGGGCTGTGGCCTGAGTGATAAGCCCGCTGACAATAAGTACACATATGTTCTCGACCGCCGCGTGACTGATCTCGAGGCGATGCTCGAGCAGGCCGGCGTGACGAAAGACATCACCTTGGTGGTGCACGACTGGGGCGGGATGATCGGCCTGGCCTTCGCGACCAAACACCCCGAGCGCATCAAGCGAATCATCGCGCTCAACACCGCGGGCTTCGGGCTGCCCGAAGGCCGCTCGCTACCGTGGCAGATCGCGGTGGTGCGCCGCATGCCGTGGTTCTCTGTGCCGGTGCGCGGGCTCAACGCGTTCAGCCGCGGCGCGAACCTCACCTGCTCCACCCGGCCCGGCCGCATGACGCCGCTGGTGAAGCGCGCCTACCTCGCGCCGTACGACTCGTGGGCGAACCGCATCGCGGTGCAGCGCTTCGTCGAAGACATTCCCCTCGTGCCCGGAGACCCGAGCTGGGCGACGGTGAACGAGGTGTCGCAGAAGCTGGGGCAGTTCTCGAAGATCCCCGTGCTGGTGTGCTGGGGGCGGCGCGACTTCGTGTTCAACGACGCGTTCCTCGCGGAGTGGCGCAAGCGGCTGCCCAACGCCGAGGTGCACACCTTCGACGATGCGGGCCACTACGTGCTCGAGGACGCGCACGAGGAGATCTTGCCCATCGTCCGCGACTTTCTCTCCAAGCACCCGTTGAACCCGTCATGACGTCGGTCAACATCGCGTCGCATATTCCCGCGATGGCGGCGCTCGACCCGAAGCGCGCCGCGCTCATCGCCCCCGACGGCCGCGGCGGGTGGAGCTCGATGTCATTCGGGGAGCTCAACGCGCGGAGCGACGCCTACGCGCGCGGGCTGGAGGCGATCGGCATCGGCCGGGGCGTGCGCACGGTGCTGATGGTGCCGCCGAGCTTCGACTTCTTCCCGCTCGTGTTCGGGCTCTTCAAGGCGGGCGCGGTGATCGTGCTCATCGACCCGGGCATCGGCCGAGCCGCGCTGCTCAAGTGCCTCGACGAGGTGGAGCCGGAGGCGTTCATCGGCATTCCCCCCGCGCACGTGGCGCGCCTGCTGTTCCCCAAGCCATTCCGCAAGGTGAAGGCCACGGTCACCGTGGGCCGGCGCTGGTTCTGGGGCGGGCACACTGCCAAGCAGGTGTTGGCGCTCGGGGGCACCGAGCCGTACCGCATGGCGGACCCAGCTCCGAACGAGACCGCGGCGATTCTGTTCACCTCGGGTTCGACGGGCATCCCCAAGGGCGTGGTGTACACGCACGAGATCTTCGACGCGCAGGTGCGCCTCATTCGCGACACGTACGGCATTCAGCCGGGGGAGATCGATCTCCCCACGTTCCCGCTGTTCGCGCTCTTCGACCCGGCGCTGGGCATGACGGCCGTGCTCCCAGAGATGGACTTCCGCTCGCCGGCGAAAGCAGACCCGGTGAAGTTGATCGACGCCATCACGAGGCACGGCTGCACGTCGATGTTCGGCTCCCCGGCGCTGGTCGACAACCTGAGCCGGCACGCGAAGAGCCACCGCGTCACGCTCCCGACGCTGAAGCGGGCGCTGTGCGCAGGGGCTCCAGTCCGCAACGACGTGCTCGAGCGCATGAGCGCATGCCTCACCGGAGAGGCCCAGGTCTTCACGCCGTTCGGCGCGACCGAGTCGCTCCCGGTGGCGAGCATCGGGAGTCGTGAGGCGGTGACCGAGACCGCGTCGCACACCGCGGCCGGCGCTGGCGTGTGCGTCGGCCGCCCCGTGACAGGCGTCACCGTGCGCATCATTCGCATCACCGACTCGCCGATACCCTCGTGGTCCGACGAGCTGCTCGTTCCCGACGGCACCATCGGCGAGATCACCGTGCGCGGCCCGATCGTCACGCCCGAGTACTTCCGCCGCCCGGAGCAGACGGCGCTGGCCAAGATCCGCGAGGGCGACGCGATCGTGCACCGCATGGGCGACGTGGGGTACCTCGACCCGCAGGGCCGGCTGTGGATGTGCGGGCGCAAGAGCCACCGCGTGGAGACCGCGTCGGGCACGCTCTTCACCGTGCCGATCGAGGAGACGCTGAACCAGAATCCCTGGGTCAAGCGCACCGCCCTTGTAGGCGTGGGCCCCAAGGGCCAGCAGCGCCCCGTGGTCTTGGTCGAGCTCAACCAAGACCTGATCAACTCCCTCTCCCACCGGCCCCCGCCCGAAGTGTCGTGGTCGGCCGCGCAACACGCGCAGAGCATCAAGACCTTCGCGGCGTCGAAGCCGCATACCGCCGGCCTCGAGTCCTTCCACGTCTACCCAGGTGCCTTCCCCGTCGACGCGCGGCACAACGCGAAAATCGAGCGCGAGAAGCTGGCGAAGTGGGCGCAGGAGCAGGGCCTGTGAAAGCGCTCGTCACCGGCGGCGGCGGCTTCTTGGGGAGCGCGCTCGTGAAGCGGCTCCTCGGGCGCGGCGACTCGGTGCGGGTCATCGCACGCGGCGAGTACCCGGAGCTGCGCACGCTCGGCGCT
Source organism: Archangium sp. (assembly GCA_016793525.1). The sequence continues at coordinate 3,364 of JAEUJT010000254.1, forward strand.
GAGGTGATTCAAGGCGACATCCGCGCCCTCCCCGCCCTCACCAAGGCCTGCGAAGGCGTCGATGTGGTGTTCCACACCGCGGCCAAGGCGGGCGGCTGGGGCGATAAGCGCGAATACGAATCGATCAACGTCACCGGCACCGAAAACGTCATCGCGGCGTGCAAGGCGGTCGGCGTGCGGGCGCTCGTGTACACGAGCTCTCCGAGCGTGGTGCACGATCACGCGCCCATCGAGGGCGGGAATGAGTCACTCCCCTACGCCTCGCGTTTCCTCGCGCACTACCCGCGCACCAAGGCCATCGCCGAGCAACGCGTGCGCGCCGCGGGAGACGACGCGCTGCGCACCATCTCCCTCCGTCCCCACTTCATCTGGGGCCCTGGAGATCGCCACCTCCTCCCCCGGCTCCTCGCGCGCGCGAAGACGGGCCGCCTCCGCCAGGTGGGCACGGCTGATCCGAAAACCGACGCGATCTACATCGACAACTGCGTCGAGGCGCACGTGCTGGCGGCCGACAAGCTCCTCTCCCCCGAGGGCGGCGCGCTCAACGGCAAGGTGTACTTCGTGAGCGACGGAGATCCGCAGGGCGTGTGGACGCTGGCCAACCGCATGCTCGCGGCGGCTGGAGCCCCGAAGGTGGGCAAGCCGATTCCCGCCTGGGCGGCGTACGCGGTTGGCGCGGTGCTGGAAGCCGCGCACGGCGCCGTGGGGAGCGCCAAGGAGCCGCTCATGACGCGCTTCGCGGCGAGCGAGCTGTCGACCGCGCAGTGGTACGACATCTCCGCTGCGCGCAAGGATCTCGGCTACGCGCCGCTGGTCACCGTCGACGAGGGCTTCCGTCGCCTCGAGACGTGGTGTCGCCAAGCCTCGCGCTGAGCTCGGGCGAGAAACTGGGCCGTGCCTCTCGGCGCGACACTGGGCGCCGAGACGAGCGCGACGCTCAACCTGAGCGCTTCGCCCGCACCATCGCCACGACGCGAACGTCGAGCGACTCGAGCGCGGCCTCCAACGTGAGGGGCACGCCGAACGGAGTCGACGGGAAAAGCTCGACCGACGGTGGCTCGATTCGCACCCGCGCCTCGTGGAACGCCACGTAGCGCTGCACGTGGGGGTAAATGGCTTTGTACGTCGCCTCCTTCAACGCGAACGCGCGCATCAGCCGAGGCCAGCGCTGCTCGATCGGGAGCGCGTCGAACTCGTCGAGTTCTTCGGGTCGCAGCACCCGGGAGGCGATGTTGAGCGGCTCGCGGCCTCCGCCTTCGAGATCGAGCCCCACCGTGCCCTCGCCCAGCGGCGCCACCAAGGCCAGCGCCACGTCGTCTTTGTGGGAGATGGAGACGCTCCACGGTCCGTCGACCAGCGGCTGCCGCTCGGAGCCCGTCAGCAACGGCCCCGTGCCACCGGCTGCGTGCCACGCGATGCGACCACCGGCGTATTCGATCTGTCGCCGCGCCCGATGGGTCGCGGCTTCACCCTGCTCTGCGTCATGGAGCCGCGCGAGAACCGCGCCCCCGACCGGCTCGAGGCCCGACGGCAGCGACACCGCCGCGAGCGTGCCGAACGCTGTCTGCCGCACGAAGAGGGTCTGAAACGCTTCCGACACGCACCCATGTTGGCGCGTTCTTCGTGGTCGGTGAAAGCGCAAAGCGGAGGTAACATCCCTCGACCTCTTCACCGGAGTTCGTCGCTGAACGAGCTGCTCTCCAGACGCGTGATTCTCGTCACCGGCAAAGGTGGCGTCGGCCGATCCACCACGGCGGCCGCCATCGCCACGATGGGGCAGCGCGCTGGAAAACGAACGTTGCTGTGTGAGATCGGTGACGACCCCTCCGACTATTCGCCGCTCGCGAAGCACTTCGGGAGAGAGCGCTTCCCCGTCGAGCCGATCGAGATCGCTGAGGGCTTGCGCGGGGTGATGCTGCTGGCGCGCACCGGGCAAGAGATGTTCCTGAGCTCCGTCATCCACTCCGCCACCATCGCGCGCTTGGCGCTGCAGTCCGA
>JAEUJT010000272.1 GCA_016793525.1 Archangium sp.
GCAGCGCGTGAAAGTCGCCGACAAACAGCGGTGAAAACGACTGCCCTTCGATCTGCGTGCCGTGCGTGAAGTGCTCGAGCCGGTACGCGTTGAAGCGCCACTTGGTGCCCGGCGTCGGGGGCAGCTTCGGTACGGAGTTCAAGTTGGCGAGGGGAATGCGCATCTCGGCGCTCCAGCCCTGGTCGACGTCGCTCGCGTCGTCGAGCGTGCCGCGCACGTGCACAGCGGTGGTCATGCCTGATTCCCACTTCATCGCCGCCTCCAAGTCGGACCGCCGTGCCACGAAGCTCGCGTCGAAGTTCACGTTGTGCGGGCTGACCTGCAGCTCGTTGTAGGTGGCCCCATCGCCGTCGGCGTCGATGAACACCTCGACCACCTCTTCGTTGTAGATCGGGTCGTCTTTCTTCTTCAGCGTGCCCCACACGTCGGGGTCGTCGCAGTCGAAGGCCACGTAGAGGTTGGTGTCGTCCCACAGCAGCCGCATGCGCGTTTTGCGCTTCGCTTCTTGCCCGTCGAAGCTCGTGGTCAGGGTCACCACCGGCGCGCGTTTCCACACCTCGTCATCGAGCTTCCCGTCGATGGAGGGGGCCTTGGCGGCGCGGGGCGCGAGGTACTCCGGGAGCGGCGGCAGCTTCGGGCCTTCGAGCGTCGGGCCCAGCACCGTGCCGTCGGGGCCGCGGGGCGCGTCGGGCGGGAGCCGGCCCTGGTCGTTCCAGAAGCCCAACAGCAGGCGCAGCGTGCCCGGGTACTGCGGCATTTGAATGCGGTGCGTGTCTTCGATGACTTTTCCCACCGGCCAGGTGCCGAGGGGCGCGGCGCCGCCTTGCAGCTCGTGATCGATGTTCGCCAGCATCGCCATGGTGTTGGCGTCGATGACGTGCACGAAAAACCGAAACCCCGTGGGCACAGCGCGGTTGGCCGTGAAGAAGTGGCGCAAGACCACCTGCTGGCCCGGCTGCGCGTTCGGCGGCTCGACCTTGGACCCGAGGTAGGTCACCGCTCCGCCGAGCCAGGTCTCTCCGCTGCGGTGGGTGAGGTCGGCCGGGAGCTCGGTGGTCTGGGCGGCGCCAGGTGTGGGCTGCGCGGCCACCTTCGACTTGGGCCCGGCCTGCTCGTCTCGGCAGCCGATGAACAGAAATGCCACCACCAGGGCCATTCGTGCGCGCATGGCGGCCACACTGCCGGCTCGACGCCGGAAAAGCATCAATCATTGTCGATGGTTGGGTCGGCAGGCATCTTGCTCTGGTGCGCCTTTGGTATGCGCCTCGCCCTCGAGTGGAACGGAGAGATCACCCCCATCGATATCGTGCCCGGGGTGGTGTTCGTTGGCGGAGGCCCGCGCGACGGTATTCGGCTCGACGGCATCGAGCCCTCGTTGTTGACGTTGAACGTGTCGGAGGCCGACGTGCAGCTGACGGCGCGCTGCCCGGTGCGCATCGGTGGGCTGCCGTTTCCCCCGCATGTGCCGAGGTTGATGCTGCCGGGCGAACGCGTCGAGGTAAGCGAGACGCTGCGCATTCGCCGAGTCGATGACGCTGCGCGCACGGCCAAGCGGGCGAGCGTCTCCACCGCCTTCGTGGCCAAGTCGCTGCTGTCGGGCGACCTGCCGGCAGCTGAGACCCGCGCGGCCACCATCAGCTGCGTGACGGGGCCGGACTCCGGAGCGGTGTTTCCGCTCGGGCACGCGGAGAACGTCATCGGTCGCGAGGCCGGCGCGGCGGTACAGCTGCGGGAACGCACGGTGTCTCGGCGTCACGCCGTGGTGCGGCTCGAAGCAGGCGTCTACGCGGTGTACCCGCTCGAGGGGCGCAACGGCCTGGTGGTGAACGGCCGGCGGTTGACCGAGCGCCACGTGTTGCGCACCGGCGACATCATCGAGTGCGGCCGCAGTCAGCTCCGCTTCGACGCGCCCGCTGGTTCCGAGGTGCCGGTCGAAGTCGCGCCACGGCCCGTCGTTCCACCTCGGGTGTTCGTCGCCGAGCCGTCAGACACCCCGGTGGTCGCGCCGCTCCAGCGCACGAGCCACGACGTGCTGGTGATGTGCGCGGGTGCGGTGTTCGTGGTGCTTGGCGCGGTGGTGGCGCTGCTCGCGGTGCCGTGAGCGGCCGCTTCGGTATTCGCTAGAACGAGTTGCCGATCATGAACTCGAACTGAATCGTTTGATCGGCCTGCTGACCCGGCAACGTCGGCCGGCGGAACAGCGGAATGCCCCACTCGAACCGCAGCGGGCCGATGGGCGAGAACCAGCGAAAGCCAAAGCCCACCGCGTGCAGCAGCCCCAACGGCAGCTGGGGGTACGTCTTGTCTTGGAAGAACGTCGAGTTGCGCGCGAAGGCGTTGCCCGCGTCATAGAAGAGCACGCCGCGAATGCCGACCTTCTCGAAGATGGGGAACTCGAGCTCGGCGCTGAACAGAATCTGCTTGTCGCCGCCCACGCCCACCGCGCGGGTCTGGCCGTCGACCGTGGCCGCCGCGAGCTCGGTCGGGGTGATGGAGCGCACCGGGTAGCCGCGCACGCCGCCGATGATGCCGCCCAGGTAGTACAGCTCAGACGCGGGCAGGCCCTTGTCGGGCTCGAGCTGCTGAATGTACCCGACCTGCAGGTTCATCTTGAACACGCTGCCGAACGGCAGGGGGAAGTACACCCGCTGGTTCGCGGTGTAGCGGTTGAACAAATACGAGCCTCCGAGGAAGCCCGGTGCAAATTCCCCGGTGACGCTGCTCAAGAAGCCCGACGAGGGGAAGAGCCGGTTGTTGCGCTTGTCCCACTGCCACGACAGCTTGGCGGCGCTCGTGTTGCCGCTGCGGAACTGGTCGGCCAGCAACACCGCGTTGACGCTCGGGTCGACCCGCACCCATTCGCGCGTGTACCCGACGTTGACCGACATCTCGTCGGGCAGCAGGTAGTACCCGAAGCTCAGGGTGCCGCCGTAGGCGTCGCGCACGAAGCCGAAGTAGTCGAACTGGGTGCGGTACGCGTCGACGCTCAAGATGTAGTTCGTGTCGAGGAAATACGGGTCGAAGTAGTTCAGCTGGAAGAAGCTGCGGAGCCCCGACAGCTGCGCGCTCGCCGACACCGACTGACCCCACCCGAGGAAGTTCTGCTGGGCGACCTGCGCGGTGAAGATGAAGCTCTCGGCGTTCGAGAACCCCAGGCCCACCTGGAACGTGCCGGTCGACTTCTCTTTCACCTCGACGATGACGATGACGTGCGAGTCGTCGGCGCCCGGCTTGTGCGTGACCTCGACCGTCTCGAAGAAGCCGAGCGCGGTGACCTTGTCTTTCGAGCGGCGAATGCCGGTGCCGCTGAACAGCTCGCCTTCGTACACGCGCAGCTGGCGACGAATGACCTTGTCGCGCGTCTTGGTGTTGCCGGTGACGTCGATGCGCTCGATGGTGACCAGCTTGCCCTTCTGCACTTCGAAGGTGAGGTCGATGGTGCGGTTCTCCGCGTTCACCGCGGTGAGGGGCACGATGTTCGCGTAGGCGTAGCCGGCGTCGTAATAGACATCGGTGAGGCCCTGAATGTCCTTCGCCAGCAGGGAGCGGTTGAACGTCTCGCCTGCCTTCGAGGTCATGCGGGCGTCGAGGTCTTTCTTGTCGACGATCAGCTCGCCGGTGAAGTCGATCTTCCCGATGGAGTAGGGCACGCCCTCATCGATGTGCAGCGTGATGCTGATGTACTTCTTGTCGGGCGACAGGCTGACCACCGGCTTGTCGATGCGCACGTTGATGAAGCCGCGGTCGTA
>JAEUJT010000295.1 GCA_016793525.1 Archangium sp.
TCGCTGACTGGTCGTGGGAGCGCATGAGCGACGAGCTGTACCGAGGGCGCGGGGGATGATCGCCGTCGACACCAACCTGCTCGTCTATGCGCACCGCACCGAGAGCCCGTTTCACGCCGAGGCAAAGGAGCGCGTCGAGTCACTCCGCTCAGGCCGCGCGATGTGGGCGATTCCGTGGCCGGTCGTTCACGAGTTTCTCGGGGTGGTGACGAACCCGCGCATCTTCCGCACGCCCACGCCCCGCTCGGTGGCGGTGGCGACCGTTGATGCCCTGACAGCTGGGGGGACGCTGCAGCTGCTCGCTGAGAGCGAAGGGTATTGGGCCAAGCTCACGTCGCTCATCGCCGCGGCGCGAGTTGAAGGAGCGCGAATTCATGATGCGCGCGTGGCCGCGCTCTGCCTGCACCACGGCGTGTCTGAGCTGTGGACGGCCGACCGCGACTTTTCGCTCTTCCCTGCCCTGAAGACCCGCAACCCGCTCGTCTCCGTCGCGAAGTAAGCCTCACTCATGGCGGCGACCCGACGAGAGCTCGTAGCGGCCTTTCTCGGAGCGACCGCCGCGGCTGCGTGCAAGCGCGTCGAATCCACCGCGGCCATTCCGGGTGAATTCGCCGACGCCACCTTGAACGCGGGGCACGCGCTGCGCGGCCCTCCCCTCCCCCGAGCGGAGACGGATTCCGCGGTGGTTGATGCCCTCATCGTCGGGGCCGGAGCCGCTGGGCTCTCCGCAGGCTGGAGATTGCGCGCGGCGGGTATCGACTCGCTCCTCGCCTGTGACGTCGATTCCACCGAGGGCGGCACGGCGCAGTCGGGGCGCAATTCCGTCTCCGCGTTCCCGTGGGGAGCGCACTACCTGCCGGCCCCGCTCGACGCCTCCGGTCCCGTGCCGCGACTCCTTCGCGAGATGGGCGTGCTCACCGGCGTCGACGACTCCGGCCGCCCGCACTTCGCCGAAGACGCGCTCATTCACGAGCCCGAGGAGCGGCTCTTCTTCCGCGGCCAGTGGTACGAGGGCCTCTACCCCCGCGCCGGCGCCAACGACGACGACCTGGCCCAGCTGCGCCGCTTCGAAGAGGCCATGCGCACCTTCGCCCGCGCGCGTGACGGCAAAGGCCGCAAAGCCTTCGCCGTGCCGCTCGAGGCCGGAAGCGACGACGCGGAGTGGACCCAGCTCGACCGGCTCTCCATGGCCGACTGGCTGGCGGAGCAGCACTTCACCTCTCCGCGCCTGCGCTGGCTCGTCGACTACGCCTGCCGTGACGACTACGGCGCCGAAGCGGCGGCCATCTCTGCGTGGGCGGGCATCTGGTACTTCGCGGCGCGGCAGACCGGCGACGACACCAACCAGGGGTACCTCAGCTGGCCCGAGGGGAATGGGCGCCTCATTCGCCACCTCGCGGAGTCGGTGGGGCGCGAGCGGCTGCGCCTCGAACACCTGGTGCACACCGTCAGCCCGGTGCCCAACAGCACCGACTGGTACGCCCACGCCTTCGACGTACGCACCTCGACGCCAGTGCGACTCCGCGCGCGGCAACTCGTACTGGCCACGCCCCGCTTCGTCGCCGCCCGCCTGGTGGAGCCGTGGCGGCAATCGCCCCCCGACTTCCTCTCCGCGTTCCACTCCGGCCCGTGGGTGGTCGCCAACCTGACAGTGTCAACTCCGCCGACTGGCCGCGGCTTTCCCCTCGCGTGGGACAACGTGCTCTACGACAGCAAGAGCCTCGGGTACGTGGTGGCGACGCACCAGCGGCTCCGAGCCGACACCAGCGGGCCCACGGTGCTCACCTGGTACTACCCGGCGTCGGGCGTCGACGTGAAGGCCGAGCGGCAGCGGGTCTTCAGCACCTCGTGCGCGGAGTGGCAGGCGTTGGCGCTCGCCGACCTGCGCCCCGCGCACCCGCGGCTCCGCGAGACGGTGCAGCGAATCGACGTCATGCGCTGGGGTCACGCCATGGTTCGGCCGGTGCCGGGCTTCGTGTGGGGTGACGCTCGCCGCGCGGCGCAGGCGTCGCTCGGCGCGCTGCACTTCGCGCATTCTGACTTGGGCGGGCTGGCGCTGTTCGAAGAGGCGAACCACCACGGCGTGCGCGCGGCCGAAGCGGCGCTCACCGGGCTGGGGCGCACCGTGGAGCGCTGGGGGCCGCGCTGACGTGCTCCACGGAAGCGAGCGCTACCTGTGGAGCGGACCGCTGGTTGGCCGCCTCGGGCGGAGCCGCGCGCGCGCCGAGCCTCCTGAATCGGGTGACGGAGGTGACACGCGTGGCCCCGGCTGTGCGCCGCTGAGCTCTGCCGACGCCGGAGGGAAGGTGACGCGAAACACGGTGCCCTCGCCCACCGTCGAGCGGAAATCGAGCTCGCCGCCGCGCCGCTCGACGATGGCGTGGCAAATCGACAGCCCCAGCCCGGTGCCGACGCCGGGCCCCTTGGTGGTGAAAAACGGGGTGAAGAGCTTCTTCCCCACCTCGGCGGAGATGCCGCTGCCGTTGTCTTCGACCTCGACCACCGCGCGCCCCTGAGCGTCGGTGCGCGTACGCAGGCGCACCCGGCACGCCTCGACCGCCCGGTCCGGAGGCATGGCCTGCACCGCGTTGTTGAGGAGGTTGAGAAACACCTGGCCGAGCTCGACGTCGGTGGCGGCCACCAGCGGCACCGGCCCGAGGTCGACGTCGATGACCGCCTTGCGCTGCAGCTCTCCACGCGCCAACCGAAGAATTCGCTCGAGCGCCTCGCGCACGTCGAGCGCCGAAGGCCCGCCGTCGCCACCGCGGGAGATGCGCCGCATGTCTTCGACGATTTTGCAGATGCGGTCGGCGCCCTCGCGCGTCTGGGAGAGCGTCTCGAGCAGGTCTTCGCAGTCGGGCACCGGGTGCTCCGACAGGCGGGCGGCCACGTAGTCGGTGTTGGTGCGGATCCACGAGGCCGGGTTGTTGATTTCGTGCGCGATGCCCGCGGCCAACGTCCCCAGGGAGGCGAGCCGCTCCGCCGTCGTCAACCGCGCCCGGGCCTCGGCGGCGTCGCGTTGCTGCGCGGTGGCGTAGAGCGCCCGCACCGCCGACACATCGCGCACCACCGCCACCACCTCGAGTGGCGCGCGTGACTGCACCTGGTACCGCACCTCCCAGGCGCTCACGCCGCGCTCGACGTAGGCGGGCAAGCCGACGGGCGCCTCGCCGAGGCGGGCGATGGCCCGCGCTGCGTCCTCCGGGCCGAAGAGCGTCTCGAAAAAGCCGCCGGTGATGCAGCCGGGAAACCACGACAGCACCTGCGGCGACGGCTGGCTCAGCAGCTGCCCGCCCGGCCCCAGCAGCACCCACCCGTCACCCGACGCGATGACGAGCCGCTGCAGGTGGGTGCGCTGCGCCGACAGCTCGGCCACCGCGGTCTCCAGCGACGCGAGAGTTGAGGACAGGCGGCGGTTGAGGGGGCGGAACAGCGCGAGCGCCTCGACGAGGAGCAGCACCAGCACGGCGCACAGCAGCGCCCGCTCGAGCACGAGCGACGACGCCACCTGCGCCCGGGCCGCGTCGGAGTGCGCCAACACCTGCGCCTCGAGCGCGCCAAGCAACGGGCCTCTCGCCAACGCGCTCGCCTCGTCAGACGCCGCGAAGTCCCCGGCGCGCGCGCGGGTGATGGCCGAGGTGTACGCCGTCAGGTGGGCATGGACGGGGCCGAGCACCCCTGCCAGCGCCCCGGGCTCGATGGAGCCCGGACCGGTGTCGAGCCACCGCTGGCTGAGGGTGATGCGGGCAAGCTCTTGCTCGATGGCCACCTCGAGCTGGGCCCGCGGCTCTCCCGACGCCGCCTGCCACTCCCGCAGCATCAACGCGAGGCGCTGCGACAACATGCGCTGGCGACCGGCGACGTCGATGACCTCAGCGGCGCTCCGCTGGCGCTCGACCGAGTCTCGAATGACCAAGCTGCCGCCGATGGACAGCAGGGCGATGCTGGACAACGCAGCGACGTACCACCTCATCAAACGACGGCTGGCTCGCACCCCTCTCATGTAAGCCGGGCACCCGCGCGCCGCCGCGCCGCGTGGCCTTCACCGAAAATGGGCGCCCGCCCGCTTTACGGCCGCAGGGGTTTACAGCTGGCTGGCGTGGCCGGGTTGGAGCGGTCGCAGTACTGATCCGCCGCGCACGGTGGGGCTGATCCACACACACAGCCGACATTGCCGGTGCCGCACGCACTTGCGCGCAGGGGGTCGCACGACACACAGCTGTCGATGGTGGTGGTGTTTCGGCACACCGGAAAATCGGTGGTGAGACAGCTGCGGCCCGAGCGACACTGCCGGGTACCGACACACACGCTGGTGGCGCCGGTGCACGTACCCGACAAGCAGCTGCTGGAGCCGCACGCGGTGCACTGCAGCCCGGCGTTGCCGCAGAAGCTGGCGTTGGTGCCGCGACACGAGTTGCCGTCACAACACCCGGGGCAGTTCGAATACGCGTCGCACACGCACTCGAAGACGTCGTTCTTCACGTTGCAGCGGGTGCCGATGGGGCATGGGCCGAGCAGGCCACACGAACACCCAGCGCCTGCGCAGTTCGTCGAGCGGAGCGGGTCACACACCGGGTTGCAGGCCCGGCCCGTGACTCCGCAGTCAGCCACCAGCGCGGGCCCACCGTCGTTCGGCAAGAAGGGCACCAGGCGCGGCTTGTTGGCGGCCGAGGCGCAGGTGGTCTGCGAGAGGCAGCAGGTACTGGTGCACCCGCACGACGTCGTCCCTCCGTCGGGCCGGCCACCATCGGAGCTCCCGCCGTCGACGACGCCCGCATCGGCGTCGCCCGCGTCGGGCTCCTCGTCGACCGTCACCAGGTCGACCGTCACCCGCGTCTCTTGGCTGACCACGATGGTCGACGTCGTGGCCGAGGCGACCACCACCGTCTCTCGTGACTGATTTTCGCCGTACACCACCACGTCGAGCGGCTGGCCCGCCACGTCGTCGGCCAGCAGCACGCGCACCGTGGCGCCCGAGGCCAACGCCTCGCCCACCACCTCGGGCCGCGCCGCCGGAGGGAACGCGTCGGTGCCCGCCGTCGTGAAGCCGGTGAAGCGCAGCTGGTACAGGGTGAACTCTGCCGACGACCAGCGGGTCGTGATGAAGAGCGACGTGCCGTACGGCGAAGGCTCGATGTTGGTGGGGCCACACCTCAAGCTCGCCACGAGACAGAAAACCGCAACCAACCGCATGCCGCTCATGGGCCACCTCGCCCGTCGATGTCCATCAACGTGGCCGTCGGGTACGTCACCGCTGGAGCGCCGCGGTTGCTCAACAACACGCCGGCCACCACCGCGCCGGCCACCACCGCCACCCCGCCGCCCACCACGCCCCAGAACCACCCCTTCGTGTACACCGGCTTCGGCTCCTCCAATGGAGGCATCGGCGGAGGCGGCACGTCGGCCGGCACCAGCACCGTCGCCAGCGGGGCATCGGCCTTGGCCTTCTCTTCGGCCGCCTTTCGAGCCTCTTCGTCTTTGCGCGCGGCCTCGGCCTCCCGCCGCTTGGCGTCTTCGAGCAGCTCGCGGGCCAGCTCGACGTTGGGCGCCTCGGGCTTCGAGTTGTCGATGAAGCGGCCGTAGAAGAAGCTGGCCTCTTTGAAGTTGCCCAGCTGCCGGTGGCACTGCGCGATGTTGAAGAGGAACCCGGGCAGCGGCTTCAGCTTGTACGCCTCGGTGTAGCTCGCCAGCGCGGTGGAGAACTCGCCGACGTCGTACGCCTTCTGGCCCGCGGTGAAGAGGGTGCGCGCCTTCGCTTCGTCGGGGTCGACCTTCTTGCCCTTCTGGCCGAACGCGGGTGCGGCGAGGAACGCCAGCAGCAGCAGCGCGGCGTTACTCCTCGAACGGATTGACGAGACCATCGTGCGTGACCTTCTTCTTCTCGAGCGGTTTCTTGGGCGCGGGAGCCGCGTCCGGCTTCGGGCCTTTGGCTTCGGGCGATTTCGGGCGCTCCGCCTTCACGTTTTCAGACAAGTCGATGCTGAGCGACGCGTTCGACGCGAGCACCACCTCGCGCTGGGTGGCTTCGTAGCCCGGCAATTCGAGGCGGAGCGTGGCCAGGGCCACCGGAGCGACGTCGACCGTCAGCGGCGTAACGCCCAGCACGGTATTCGTGTCGACGCGCGTCACCGAGGCGCCCGGCGGAGTCGACGTCACCTCGAGGCGCACCGACGCGGGAACCGTCACCGGCGAAGGCGGAGCCACCTCGACCACCGGGGGCGCCACCACCACCGGAGCGGGAGGAGGCGGCTCGCTGCCCGACACCATCACCGCGCCACCAGCGACGGCGGCCACCAGGAGGCCCACCACCGCCAGCTTGGGCCACAGCGGCGCGCGCACCACCAGCTCGTCGGCCGGCTCGAGCGCCACCGGCACGTCGCCGCGCTCATAGGGCAACAGCGCCGCGGCCAATTCCTCACCCGACTGGAAGCGCTCGTCGGGGTTCTTCGCGAGGCACTTCATCACCAGCTGCGCCAGCGCGAGCGGAATGGTGTCGCCCGAACGCGTGGCCGGAGGGAGCGGCGGCGGTGGCTTGGTGGTCATCTCCACCACCAACTTCCCGAAGGTGTCGCCGTGGAACGGCTGCTGGCCAGAGAGCAACTCGTACAGCACCAGCCCCACCGCGTAGAGGTCGACGCGCAGGTCGGTGGGGTTGCCCAGCGCTTGCTCGGGGGCCATGTATTCAGGCGTACCGATGACGACGCCGGCCTGGGTGCCGCTGTTGGGCAAATCGCCGATGGGCTTGAGCAGCTTGGCCACGCCGAAGTCGAGCACCTTCACGAAGTCGGCATCGCCGTCGCGCTTCTGCAGGAAAATATTCTCGGGCTTGATGTCGCGGTGCACCACGCCCACCTGGTGGGCCGCGTGCAGCGCCAGCGCCATGTGCCGCGCCACCCGCACCGCGCGCCTGAGCGGAAACGCCGACTCGCCCATGGCGATGTCGAGCGGCCGGCCGTCGAGCAGCTCCATCACGCAGTACACACACGTGACGCCGTCGGGTTGCGGCACCTCGCCGAAGTCGTAGACCTCGACGATGTGCTCGTTGCGAATGGCATTCACGGCCTGCGCCTCGTGAATGAAGCGCTGCACCAATTCGCTCGAGCGCGCGTGTTCTGCCTTCAGCACCTTCACCGCCGCCAACCGCCCGATGCGGGAGTGCTTCGCGAGGTACACCGTGCCCATCGCGCCTTCGCCGAGAATGCGCTCCAGCTGGTACACGCCCAAGGCCTGGCCGCTGCGGTTAGGCTCCTGGGGGACCTCGGGCTGATGCGTCGAGTGGGTGCCGCTGACCGCGGTGCGGTAGAGCCAGCGCTCCTGCAGCACCACCAGGGCCTCGCGCAGGGCGGTGGCGGTGGCGGCGCTCTGAATCGTCTTGCGAATGGTCGACTCGAAGGGGCCGCGGTCGGCGCTCGCGGCGCCCGCGGCGATGAGCATCTCGGCGAGGGCGCGCACGTCGGCGTGGCGCTCCGAGCCCGACATCGAGAGGCCGGCCAACGTCGTGTCGAGCAGCGCCGGCTTGGTCAGCAGAATGTCGGCGGCGGAGAAGGGGCCCACGGTGAGACCCGCGGCGTGGAGCGCCTCCAGGCCCGCAGCCACCTCGATGCCCAGCGCGACCACCTGCTCCAGCGGCAGCCCGGCGTTGTCAGACAGCAGGTCGGCCTCGACGACGTCGGTGAGCACGTACACCGCGCCGTCGTCGCGTTGGCCGGCGCCGCGCACCGTGCGCAACGAAGGGTGTGACACGGTGGCCAGCGTCTGGGTGCGGGCCAGAAACGCCGCCGGGTCGACCGCCACGTCGGGCTTCACCACCCGCATCACCAGCGGCGCGGAGGCCCCAGGCACCTCGACCAGCGATGAGTCTGAACGCGCGTCACTCGTCAGCGCGCGGAGCACCGACAGGCCCGTCACCGAAGCCGTCATCGTCACGCGCAGGCCTTCAGCGCGAGCATCGACGGTGCTGTCACCGAGCGGTCGTGTGCGCATGGAGCTTCAACACCCAGGCAAGCCATGAAGTTGCGCGGAAGTGTAGTCGCGAACTCGCAAGCGCCCGAATTCCTTTCTTCTTCTCATGTCGTCACGGGTGCGACACGGGGGACGCCGGCTCGACCGCGGAACATCAGACACCGCGGGGCGGTTTTTTTGCAAATGCGCCCGGGAGGACGAGCGCTCAGCTGCCGGTCCTGGCGAGGGGCGTCAGCGCGTCGACGGGTCGACTCCGAGCCTCACGCGCCCGGCAGGCGACATTCGCCCCAGCCCGACGCGCAGTGCCCCATCACGCAGAATGAGTCACCGTTGGGGCTGCACTCGTCGTCGCGCGAGACGCAGGTCTTGCGCACACACAGGCCCGCCTGACACGCGAAGCTGGGCCCACACTCATTTTCCCGCACGCAGGTCTTGGTGATGCAGCGGCGCTGCGAGGTGCACAGCTCGCCTTCTCGGCAGTCGCCGTCGTCGGTGCAGCCGGGTACGCAGCGCCCTTCACTGGTGCACGAACACGCGCCGTCCAGGCGGCACATCTCGCCCGAAGGGCAGTCGGCGTGCGACTCGCAGGTCGGCCCCCCGATGCAGATGCCGCAGACGACGGGCACGTGCGGCGGGACACAGCTGGTGGGGCTGGGGCACTCCGCACTTGAGCGACAGCACGTCGGCTGGAGACACCCGACGGCCGGGCAGTCGAGCGGTGGCGCGCTCACGGCGCGACAGCCTCGAAACGTCGGCGTACACGAACACGTGGTGCACGTATCGACGACGCACCCAGCCGTTCGGCGACACCGCGACGCCTCGAGCCCAGCGCAGGTCGACGTGGTGCCTCCGTCGTTCACGCCTGCGTCGCGCGTGCCGGCATCGTTCGTGCTGCCTCCGTCGCGCGGTCTCCCCTCGCGCTCCCCGGCGTCCCGGTCGCTCGCCGGGCAGGTGTCGAGGCGCCGGGTGCCCGCGGGGCAGCGCCACGCTCCAGCGAGGCAGGTCGACTGGGACAGGCCATCGTGCGCGCAGTCGGCGACGCAGAACGGGCGTACGTCGATGCACGACGCGCCCGCGTCGACCTCGGCGTCGAGCGGCTGAAGCAACGCGTCGCGCCCGCAGCCGACCACACTCGCCGCCAACACCAAGGGAAGCCAGCCGCCGGCCGAGGTCGTCATGACGGCGCGGACAGCAAACCTCGTTCCATTCCGGCGCGGAAGGAACACCGTCGCGCTCCGACGCGGTTTTTCACGGGCGCCACGAAAATCTGAGGTCGAGCGGCCCTCGTGGCGACGGCCAGCGCGTACCGGGGAGCGCTCTCTCGCCCGCGCCCGAAAGTGCGCTACGTGCTGGAGCCATGGCTGCGACTTGGCTGGTGGCATTGGTGCTGTCGGCGCCGCTCACGGTGCGGGTGTTGGAGCGCCAGAAGCCGCGCCAGGTGCGCCTCCACGCCACGTCGGTGCGCTGCGACGATGAAGCGCTCGGTGCGGCGGTGGAGCTCCAGGTCGACGGCACACAGCTGCGCGCCGGAGCCAAGGCCTGCCGGGTGGTGACGACGCAGGGCCCCTCGACGACGGTGACGGTGGAGGGCCAGCCGCCGCGCACCTATTCGGGCACGTTGACCGCGGTGCTCGAAGGGGCGGTGGTGAAGCTGCTCAACGACGTCGAGCTCGAGACGTACCTCCCGTCGGTGGTGACCGCCGAGGCCGCCGGCAGCCCACCCGCCGCGCTCGAGGCCCAGGCCGTCGTCTCCCGCACCTTCGCGCGCACCGCAACCCGCCGGCACCACCTCGCCGGGTACGACGTGTGCGACTTGGCGCACTGCCAAGTGTACCGCGGCGCCGATGGGGTAGACGCCGCCGCCGCGCGCGCCGTGGAGAAGACCCGCGGCCAGGTGCTCCTCGTCGGTGGAATGTCGCTCAAGCCCGCCTTCTTCCACGCGGCGTGTGGAGGCCATACCAGCGCGCCCACCGACGTATTCGGCGTCGACGGCGCGGGCACCGGGGCGCGCGACACCGACGCTGCCGGTCCCCTCTGCCGGGGCATGGCCGACTTCACTTGGAGTTGGACGGTGGAGCGCACGGCCCTCGCCGAGGCGCTGGGGGCGAAACCGGTGGGCACGGCCTTCGAGGCGCTGCGGCGCGACGCGGGCGGCCGGGTGCTCGAGGTGCGCAGCTTCGCCCAGCGCTTCTCCGGTGACGCCTTCGCCGCGAAGGTGGGCCGCGCGTTTGGCTACCACTCGCTGCGCAGCCTCAAGGTGCGGGCTGAAGAGGTCGAAGGCGCGGTGCGCTTCAGCGGCTCGGGCGTGGGCCACGGCGTGGGCCTCTGCCAACAAGGCGCGAAGACGTTGGCCGCGGGCGGTGCCGACGCGAAGTCGATTCTCCAGCGCTACTTCCCCGACGCGCGCGTGGGCGTGCTCGACGCGGCGCCGTGACGGTGGCGCTTCGCAGGTGTTCTGTTGACCATCGGGTGCACCATCACACCGCGCGGCCAGACACGTCGCCGGCGATGGGCATTCACGCCATGAATGTCGACTTCGGGCCGCGGCTCGCTGGAGAACCGCGACGCGAACTTCGCAAACTTCGTGCGCTGCGTGCGGTGAACTCCTCGTCGGGTTACATCATGGGCCATGCAGAACACCGTCGAAGTGAAGAAGGCCACGGTGCACACCTTCGAGGGCGAGTCACTCGAGGTGAGCGGCGGCGTCTACCTGTCGCCCGAAGCGATGCTCATGCAGCAGGCCGAGCTCACCCGCCTGCGCGAGCGCGCCATTCA
>JAEUJT010000332.1 GCA_016793525.1 Archangium sp.
CGGGCGAAGCGCTCGGTCACGCAGCGGCGCACCATCGCCGACGCGCCCAGCTGCTTCGAGAAGTCGAGGCCGTCGGTGAAGTGAAAGTCGAGCAGCGTGCCGCTCGCGTCGATGGGCTGCGCGCCGTCCAGCTCCAGGCGGCGGCCCAACGTGTCGTAGTGCTCGAAGGCGTAGCCGGGCGGGTTGATGAAGGTCGAATGGCAACCGCCGCACGTGCCCGCGGTCGTCGTCGCCTCGTAGCGGCTTCGGTTGGTGCTCGGCCCCGGCCCTGTCGCGGTGATGGCCACGCCCTGCGCCGCCGCCGGAGGGCTGCCCACGCGCTGGCACAGCACCTTCTCCAACACGAACACCCCGCGGAGCACCGGCGACGGGTTGCCCGGGTGCGCGTGCGTCGACAAGAACAGCGGCTGCGTCAACACGCCCGCGCGCTTCAGCGGGTCGAGCTGCACGCGCTGCCACTCGCTCGTACCGGTGAGGCCGTAGATGGGCGCGGTCGTGGCGTCGACGAAGGCGTAGGGCTGGGTCAGCAGGTCGTTCACCGTGCCGCCCTGGCCGTCGAACACGATGGACTCGACGTAGCGGTCGAACGACTCCGCGAGCGACGCGCGCATCGTGGCGTCGAAGCCGTCGGCCTCGAGCTTGCGCACCGTCTCCAGGCGCTCGACCTCGAACCACTGGCGGAAGAAGTGCAACACGCCGTCGCGGCTCTCGGGCTGCGCGAGGAGGCGCTCGAGCTCGGCCTGCAGCCCTTCGTCGGTGTCGAGTTTCCCGTCGCGCGCGGCGTCGAGCAGCTCGTCGTCAGGGCCGGCCGCGGTGACCAGGTACGAGAGCCGCGACGCGAGTGAGTACGCGTCGATGGTGGCGCTCGGCGCGTCACCGGGATCGACCGCGGGCACGTCGAAGCGGTAGAGAAAGTCGGGCGTCAGCAGCACCGCCTCAAGCAGCAGCTGAACGCGCGCGCGGGCGTCGGTGCTTGCGGGCCCGGTGGCGCCGATGGTCATGAAGTCGGCGACGTCTTCGTCGGTCGGAGGTCTCCGCCACGCGCGGCGCAGCACGTCGCGCAGCTTCTGCTCCGGGCACGCGGCGTTGTTCGCGGCACACGTGTACGGAGCGCCCGCCCGCGTCACCGACGCTGACACGTCTTGCGCCGCCTGCAGCCACGCATCGACGAGCAGCGCGCTGGGCCCATTCGCCGCCGCGTCGTTGTCGAACCCATGCGGCTTGGTGTCGGCCGGGAGCGTCACCACCGGCAGCATCGCGCCAGGGAACAGCCGGGCCAGCGAACGCTGGTACTCCACCGCGGAGAGCCGACGAATCGGCGTCGCCGATGGATCCACCGACGTCGCGCCCGGCACCACGCCGCCGCCAGGGCCTTTGACCGGCGCCCGCTCCAGCGGCAGCACGCTCAGAATCCCGCCATCGCAGGCGCACAGGGCCAGGCAGCTCGACATCACGATGTGACGCATGGCGGAGACGTTAGCAGCGCGACACCCGTCTCCAAGGGAGAGGTCGAACCACATCTGCACACAGGTGCATCTGGCTTCGTCCGCAACGAGAATGCGCGCCGAAATGAGATCAGGTCCCTTCGTTGCCGTGTTGCTCGCCGTGACCGCGTGCGACGTGCCGCAGCTCACGCCGCGCGAACGCCGAGACGGGGGCGGGGCCGACGTGGCCAGCTTGACACTGTCAAGCCCGGCGGAGCGCGCGCGGGTCGGCGATACGGTGACGCTCGGCGTGGTCGCGCTCGACGCGGCGGATCAGCCGGTGGAGTCGCCGCCGCTGTCGTGGGTGGTGAGCGACGAATACGTGCTGGTGGTCGACGCGGCTGGCGTGGGGCGAGCGCTCAAAGAGGGCTCGGTCACGGTGAGCGTGCGCGCCGGTGCCGTGACGTCGAACGAGATTTCACTCGAGGTGCTGCCCAACGCCGGGGCCGGTCAGTTCTCGGTGCGCTTCGTCGAGCAGCGGGTGACGTTGAAGCGCGGCACGTCGCGGCCGGTGGTCGCCGAGGTGCGCGACGCCGCGGGGAACATTCGAAACGAAATCGTGCCCGTGTATCGACTCGAGCCCGACCCGGGCTGTTGTGCCTACGCCGACGGTTCGCTCACCGCGTCGGCGACCGGTGACGCCACGCTCATCGCGCGCACGCCCGAAGGAGCGGAAGGTCGGTTGAGTCTCTCCGCAGTCGACGCAGACGACGTGCTCGAGGTCGATTGGGTCGGCACCGCGTCGACGTTCGCCGCTGACCGCCGCGTTCCCATCGAGTGGGAGGTGCGCATGGCTGACCTCTCCAGCACCATTGGTGGTGGGTACCCCGTGGTGCCCGACACGCTCGAGCTCTTCGACGGAGAGACGAAGCTGCAAGACCTCGCGCTCCAGGCCGACGGAGGGCTGCCGGTGCTCGACGTCGCAGCGCGTGAAGACGGCACGGTGTTGCGCCTGTCGCTGCGGGCGACCCGGAGTGGAGCGACAGCGGTCAGCCGCGTGCGCGACGTCGTGGTGCGCCACCCGCGCGACGGCGGTTCCCCAGACGCAGGTTGGGCGAACGTCGGCGTGGCGCAGGTCGACGACGACGCGTGGGACCACCAGCTGCTCATCGACGACGCCGGCGTGCCGTGGGTCGTGTACCGCCGCGAAGCCAACGCCGTTCGTGTCAATCGCCTCAACATGACCACCAACCGCTGGGAGCGCGCCGCGCGCAGTGTGAACGGCGCTGACCGGCCGACCCGCGCCGAGCTGACCGCGATGGATGCCGGGCGCTTGTCCGACGGCGGGTATCCCTCGTTCCGCGAAGAGGTCGACGCGCTCAACACCCACGTCTTCAGCGTGCAGTACAACTACTGGCCGCGGCTGTGGGCCACCGCACCGTCGATGGCCTTCGACGGACAGGGCCGCGCGGTCGTGGTCTTCGGCGAAGAGCAGCCCGACGACAGCTTCGGGCTCGGCGCGGCGCTGAACGACCGGTGGAACATTCGGGTGAAGCGGCTCGACGTCGGCGGCACCACCTGGAATTTCCTCGGCGGCGCGCTGGAGTCGGTGTCGACCGAAGATTGCCGCGTGGCGCAGCTGGCCATCGACCCGTCGAACGGCGCGCCGGTGGTGGCGATGGGCTGCCTCGACGTCATCACCGGCATGGTGGGCGTCGAAGCGGCGACCTGGAGCGACGCGACGCAGGCCTGGGCGCGCTGGGGCTCGAAGCTCCCGGTGTCGATGCGTCAACGTGAGGTGCGCGGCGCGGTGTTCGATGGGCCCGATTCACTCCGCCTCGCCATCGATGAAGAGGGCGTGGCGACGACCTGGCGGCTGTCGCGCTCCGGCATGTGGACTCAGTCTCCTCCCGCTCCGGCCGCGACCGTGGTGGGCACGCCCGCGCGGCTCGCCGCCGGTGGAGCGCCCATCGGCGACGGCGTGGTCTCGGTGGGCTCTGGCTCGGGGTGGAGCCGCTTGGGCGACATCGTCGACGAGCAGCCGCTGGCGTGGGCGGCGGATCCACGCGTGGCGCTGGGCCGGAATGACGCGCTCGTGGTGGCGTGGCGCGAAGGCGACCCGCGCATCAACCTCGACCTGCACGTCTCGCGGTGGAACGCCGAGCAGCTCACGTGGGACCGGCTCGGCGCGCGGCTCGACTTCAGCATCGACGCCATGGCCCTGTACCACTCGGTGGCCACCGGCCCGACGGGCACCGTCTACGCCTCGTGGAGCGAGATGCAGGCGAACGGCTCGCCTCGCCTCCGCGTGGTGCGCAAGCGAGAGTGATGGGCATGCCCGCTCCGATTCGCCGGCTGTTGGTCATCGACGACGACGCGGCGCTGACCTCGGTGCTGGTCAGCTTCCTCGAGGAAGAAGGCTATTCCGTCGCCACCGCGGTGAATGGGCTCGAGGGGCTGAAGCGCTTCAAGGCCGAGCCGCCCGACTTGGTCGTGCTCGATGTGTTGATGCCGGAGATGGACGGCCTCGAGGTCTGCCGGCGGATCCGCGCGCAGTCGCGAGTGCCCATCATTCTGCTCACTTCGCGCAACGACGAGGTCGACCGCGTCACCGGCTTGGAGACCGGTGCCGACGACTACGTCACCAAGCCGTTTTCGTTGCGCGAGCTCGGTGCGCGGATCCGCGCCATCGGCCGCCGGTTGGAGGCGCCTGCCACGCTGGAGATCGCGCCCTCGAGTGACCGGGTTGAAGTTGGGGCGCTCGTCGTCGACCTCGCCCGCTTCGAGGTGCAGTGGAGCGGCACGCGCGTCGAGCTCACGCGCTCCGAGTTGCTGGTGCTGGCGGCGCTGGCCCGGCGACCTGGTTTCGCGCTGTCGCGTGACCGGCTGCTCGACCTGGCCAAAGGTGACGAGACGGTGGTGACCGAGCGCACGGTTGACACGTTCATCAAGCGCATTCGCAAGAAGTTGAACGCGGCGGGGCGAGCGTTCGACGAAATCGAGACCGTCATCGGCGTCGGGTACCGCTACCGGGCGCCCGAGTGAGGAGCGCGCGCGCCGCCATCGTGCTCGCCGCGCTGGCGCTCGTACTGGTGCCGCTCGCTGCGATGTTGACTGCGTGGAGTTATGAGCAGTGGTTGATCGGCGACACGCGTGACGAGCTCGCCGACGTGGCCGGCGAAGCTCAGCGCGGCGGAGCAGAGCCAGCGGGGCTGGAAGCGTTGGCGCGAGGGCACGACGTCATCATCCGCGTGGTGCAGCCCGACGGCGCGCTGGCGTTGACCGCTGGAGACCCGGAGTCGGGCGCCTGGGTTCGAGGAGCGGTGGAGGTGGTGGGCGACGCGCTCTCGGTGCTGCGCGGCCCACGTGAGTCGTGGCTCACGGCCGACGGCGAACGAGGTCCGCTCGACGAGCGCTCCGAGGTGAGCGCGGCGCTGCGCGGCCAGTCTGACTTCGCGGTCTACACGTCGAGCAGCGGCGAGACAGTCGAGCTGTCATGGGCCGCTCCGCTGCGCGATGGCCGCGTGGTCGTGGTGTCGAAGGCGTCGCACCGCTTCGTGCGCCGCTTACTGTCGCTCCAACGAGAGATGGTGCGCATCACGCTGTACCAAGCCTTCGCCGCGCTCGTATTCGCGGTGGCGCTGGGGCGGTGGCTCGTGGGGCCCCTGGAGCGCCTGGCCAGGGCGGCCGCGAAGTACCCAGTCGAGTCACTGGCCATTCCCGACGTGCTCGACCGAAGAGACGAAGTGGGTCAGTTGTCTCGCGCTTTGTCTCAACTTACGACGACGCTCGAGGCGCGGAGGAAAGAAGCGGTCGACGTGGCCGCCGAGCTTGCGCATGAGTTCAAGAACCCGCTCGCCACCATCGCCGCAGCTGCCGAACATCTCGGGTCGACGCGCGAGCTCACGCCGGAGAAGCGGCAGATGTTGGCGACGGCTTCGGCCTCGGCGGCGCAGCGGCTGCTGGTCACCACCGAGGCGCTGTTGGCCTTGGCACGTCTCGAGGCCTCGCTGCCTCAGGCGCCCCACGAGCGCGTGCCCTACGGCCCGCTGCTCGAGCGGATTGTGGCGGAGTACCGCGCGGATCCACGCCACGACGGGGTGACCTTCACGCTGCGCACCGACGGTGTCGGCGACGTGTTCATCATTTCTCCCGCGTGGGAGCGGTTGCTCCACAACCTGTTCGACAACGCCGCGGTGCACGCGCGTGCGGGTTCCGGAGTGCCCACGGTCACCGTCACGGCGACCCGCTCGGCACACGACGTCGTCACCACGGTAGAGGACTCCGGGCCAGGCGTCTCCGACGGCAACCGCGACAAGATTTTCCGCCGCTTCTTCACCGTGCGTCCCGCTGGGCAGCCGACTGGCACCGGGTTGGGCTTGAGCATCGTGCAGGCCGTCGCCGAGGCCCACGGCGCGCGCGTCGAGCTCGTCTCCCCGCCCGGCACCGGCGCGGTATTTCAGGTGACGTTGCCGGTGCTTCACCCGTAGCCACACCGCTGCCACACGAAGTCCCTCGACGATTCACGCCGCATTCCGATTCCAGCCGTGGGCGCGCGAGATGGTTCGCTCATGACCAAGACACAGCGGTGGGACACGGTGATTCTGGCGGTGGGCGGCCTGGTGTTGTGGGCCCTCGGGGCGCTTTTTCTCTGGAGAGACCTCGACGTGCCGCCCGAGGCGTTTCTCGGCGTGCTGTCGCTGGCGGCGGCGGTGGCGGCCATCAAGAAGCTCCCCGACGGCTGGAGCTGGGTAGGGCCCGCGGGGTTGCTCGCGGTCGGCGTCATCGCGGGCGCGTGGTTCGTGATGCTGCGCTCCATCGTGTTGCTGCCCGCGCTCGGCGTCATCGTCACCGCCACCGTCGTCGCGCTGGCGCGCTCGACCTCGGAGCACAAAATTCAGCGGCTCTTGCTCTGGTACGGGCTCACCGTGTCGGTGCTGGCCTTCTCCGGCGCGCTGTACTTCCACGTGTTCTCGGTGCGGCTGTTGGCCGATGAGGTGGGCCGCGCGCTCATTCTCTCCTTCGCGTGGCTCGGGTTCGGAGTGGCCTTGGTGACGCGTGGCACGAAACACGGTGAGTCATTCCCCCGCGACGCCGGCTTCGCCACGCTGCTCGTCGCTGTGTCGAAGGTCGTCTTCTACGACACCACGCACCTCGCGGGCCCGCTGCGAATCGCCGCGCTGGTGGGTGGCGGCGCGGTGCTGCTGCTCGGCGCGATGTTGGCCAACCGCCGTGGTGAGGCGCGCGTCGAGGCGCTGTCGTGACCGCGCTGGCGCTGCTGGTGGTGGCCGCCGCTCCGCTGGTGTGGACCGAGCAGCCGGTGTTCGAGCACCACGCGGGCCCCTCGGGGTGGGGCACGAGCGAGGTGTCGTTTGTCCTCCCGCCCGAAGCGCACGGGCTCGAGGTGCGCTTCGCCCAGCGGCTCGAAGGGCTGCGGGTTGAGGTCGACGCCGACGCCGGCCGGCCCGCTCCACTTCCGCTCCAACCCGAGCGCCGCTACGGCGGCACGTCCATCACGCTGGAGTGGAAGACCGCAGGTCTCCGGCGCGTCAGGCTGCGGCTCCACCT
>JAEUJT010000208.1 GCA_016793525.1 Archangium sp.
CCCAGTCGGCGCCGAAGGCCTCTCCGCGGAGCTCGAGCAACCGCATGCGGCACGCCCGCGCCAGCGCGCGGACCCGGGGAGACTCGGCGGTGGTGAACGGCTCCATCGCGCCCAGCGCGTCGGTGGCCTTCAGCGCCGCCACCGCCTCGCGGCACGCGCCGGCGAGGGGGGCGACACCTGCGTCGGTGACATCGACTGGGTCGCGCCGCGCCTGGCGCGACACGTCAGAGGGCTCCGCGTCGATGCCGTCGTCTTCGCTCGCTCTGGAGCGCTCGGGTTCTCCGCCACCACGGCGATCGACTCCGGGGCGACGCCCGCGCACCTGCGATGCAGCTGACGCGTCTCCACGCCCGCTCTCACGCGACGCATCGGAATGTTCAACTGCCACGCCACGGAGTTCACGCGCTCGCGCGGCGTCAGAGCGCTCGGCTGACGCGTCTCCACGTCCGCTCTCACGCGACGCATCGGAATGTTCAACTGCCACGCCGCGGAGCTCACTCACTCGCGCGACATCGGAGTGCTCGGCTCCCGCGTCTCCACGTCCGCTCTCACGCGACGCATCGGAGCGTTCAACTGCCGCGCCGCGGAGCTCACTCACTCGCGCGACATCGGAGTGCTCGGCTCCCGCGTCTCCACGCCCGCTCTCACGCGACGCATCGGAGCGTTCAACGGCCGCGCCGCGGAGCTCACTCACTCGCACGACATCGGAGTGCTCGGCTCCCGCGTCTCCAGGGCCACTCGCTCGCGTGTTCGACACCACAAGGCGCTCATCCACCACACCGCTGAGCGCACCAGCTCGTGTGCGACCCCTCCCTGAGGCCTCGAGCACGGAGCGGATCAACCCCGCATCCGACACGTTGCCCCGGCGCCCCAACACTGTCACCGCCTGCGCGCGCACCTCGGCTGCGGGGTGCTCGAGCGCCTTCGCCAGCAACGGCCGCGTCTGCGCCATTGGCGCGGTGCCCAGCAACGAGACCGCCAGCGACGCGCGGGTGGCATCGGCGTGCACCAACTCATCGGCATAGGTCGCGAGCTGCTCGCGGTCCAACGCCACCACCTCAGACACACCGTCGAGGTCGAGCCGGCTCTGGTCGAGGGAGTGTCGCAGCGCCAGCACGTAGCTCTCGCGCAGCCACCTCCAGGTGACGACCGCCAGCACGCCCATCAACCCCATCGACACCCACGCCAGCTGCTCCACCGGGAGCGACGCCGGCACCAGCTTCAGCCCCACCGCCGCCGACGCCGACGCGCCCGAGGCCACCACGCCGCGCAGCACCGCACCCGCTTGGCTCCGCTGCGTCGACGGCAGCGCCCCCAACACCTGCGCCCGCGCCGAGCTCCCCAGCGCCTGCTTCAAAATGCGGTCTCCGCCAGACAGCAGCACCACCACCGCCAGCTGCGGCACCACCACCAGCAGCAGCGACGCGCCCACCACCCACAGCTGCCCCACCATCAGCGCCCGGGTGCTGCCGAAGCGAGACAACACCCGGCCACTCACCACCGGCGTGATGAGGGTGACGGCACCGGTGACCGCGTAGAAGAGGCCCATGAAGGCCGAGATGGCGCCCGCCTCTGCCGCGAGCTTCGCCTGAGCCATGGCCAGCAGCTGCAGGTCGGTCACCTTCTCGACCATGGCCTCGACGGCCACGATGAGCGCCACCACCCGCAGCAACGGCTCCTGGCCCACCCGCCGCAGGCCGCGCCACAGGCCCTCGCTCTGGCGCTCGGTCACCGACTCGGTCGACACGTCGGAGCGGCGAATGCGCGACAGCACCCACAGCGCGCCCAGCAGCGCCACCGGCGACAGCGCGAGAATGAGCCCCGGCCCGGTGCGCCGCGCCAAGGCGCCTACTGCGAGGCCTCCGACGGTCCACGCCAGGCCCGCGCCGATGCCCACCAGCGGCAGCAACCGCTTCGCGCTCCGCACATCGACCGCCTCGGTCACCACCGCCCAGCCCTGGGTGAGGAGGAGCGACACCAGCACCTCGACCACCAAGTACACCGCCATCGCCGAGCCCTGGGGCGCCACGCCGGTCGCCACCCGCGCGCCGCAGAACAACACCGCCGCCGCCACCACCAGGCCCTGCGTCAGCCGCAGCACGCTGAAGCGCGCCGCCAACGCCGAGAGGCCCAACGACGCGCCCATCAGCGCCGCCGCCGCGTAGAGGAAAGCGTCGGAGATGGCGTTGCGCGGGTACGCCGCGAGAAAAATCTCCCGCTGCGCCGAGCGCGCCAACACCGCCGCTGCCGTCACGAGAAAGACGAAGGCCACCAGCCGCGTGGTCCGCGGACCTTCTCCTGCGCGCAGCCCCAGGGTGGACGACAGTGACGCCATCGGCGCGCCGGGAGTTACCAGTTTGTCCCGCTCGTGACTCGTTTCCGCAGCTGAGGCACAGTCCAAAGGCGTGCGTCTCCTCACCGCCTTCATTCTCTCCTGTGTCGCCCTGCCCGCCTCCGCCAGGCCCACACCGACGTTCATCGAAATCAAGACCATGCCCAGCACCGTGGGCGGCATCGGCGCGATGCTCGAGCGAGAGAAGGCCGGGCCCTTCCGCCAGAAGCTGCTGGTCGCGCTGGAGCAGAAGCTGCGCGAAGGCGGCACCGAGCTCACCAACCCCGACGACCTCGACGCGATGACCGAGACGCTGCTGGGCAAAATCATCGAAGACATGGCCGCGCCCACCGACATCTGGGTGTGGGAGACCAACGCCGCGCCCAAAGGCGACCTCCTCGTGCATGGGCCGCTCAAGCTGATGCCGGGCCGCAACTCCTCGGGCTTCACCAAGAAGTACACCGTGGTGGCGCTGGGCAAGCGCATCGACCGCGGGTACCTCAACGAGACCTGCAACGTCGAAGTGGGTGTCGCCAAGAGCGTCCCCGAGTGGCACGCCTGGGTCGAGACCAAGGGCTGGGGCGCGTCGCTCCACCCAGTGCTGGCCACCGACGGCGTGGCGCGGGTGGCGCTGCAGCTGCTGTCTCCCGGAAAGAGCGACCGGCCCGGCCCTCGCCACGAGCGCCCGGTGTGGCTCGCCTTCTTCCGCCAGGTCGACGCCGGCGGCCCTTGGGAGCTGCTGTCCCTCGAGCCCCTCACCGCCAAGGAGCAGCGCCACCAAGAGACGAACTTCTTCGCCGAAAACCAGAAAGGGGAGCCGCTCACCGACGTGCAGAAACAGCTCGTGCTCTCACTCCGAATGGAAGACGTGCGCCTCATCAACCCCGAGCGCCAGACGCTGAGCCAACACGAAGACAACTGGCTGCTGCTGCGAGGCCCCACCGAGTCACCGGTGACGCGCAAGACGGTGAAGTGGCTCGACGCCTACCGCGCCTCTGAGTCGCCCATGGTGCGCGCGGTGGCGGTGCTGCGCTCCGCCGAGCTGGGCGGCGCGGTGACCCCCGAAGAGCTCTTCGACGTCATGGCTTCGGTGCGCACGCTGACGCTCCAGGCCGACGCGCTGCGGGTGCTGAACCGGCTGTTCGACCGCGAGGGCACGCCCCCCGAGGCCGCCGACGCTGCCGTCTTTCGCGGCGAGAACCCGCGCGTCATTCGCAACCTGGGCCGTGCCCGCAGCGGCGACACCCTCTTGCTGTACAAAAAAGGCCCCGCCGGGTGGGACGCCTTCGTGCCGAAGAAATAGGCCCCCTCGCTACGCGGCGGCGAGGGTGTGAAACACCCGCTGCACGTCGTCGTCTTGCTCCAACCGGTCGACCAGCTCGAGCACCTCGGTGGCCTGCGGCTCGGCCAGCGACACCGTCATCGTCGGCACGTATTCGAATTCTGAGGCCACGGGCGTCAGCGTGCGCGCCTCGAGGCCCGCCTGGAGCCGCCCGAAGTCGGCGAAGCTGCAGCGCAGCACCACCTGCTTCTCGCCCTTCTCGCCGGTGCCCTCGCCCAATTCTTCGAGGCCGTCGTCGATGAGGCCCAGCTCGAGCTCATCGAGCGGCGGCAGGCCCTCGGGGCTCAAGCGAAACACGCCCATGTGCTTGAAGAGGTACGACACCGAGCCGTTGGCGCCGAGGTTGCCCTCGTATTCGTTGAAGTAGCTGCGCACGTTGGCGACGGTGCGCACGATGTTGTCGGTGGCCGTCTCGATCATCAGGGCCACGCCGTGCGGCGCGTACCCTTCGTACATCACGGTCTCGTAGGCGGCGGAGTCGGCGGCCGACGCGCGCTTGATGGCGGCCTCGACCTTGTCTTTGGGCATGTTCACCGCGCGCGCGTTCTGCATCGCGCGGCGCAGGGCGGGGTTGCTGTCGACAATCGGGCCGCCAGACTTCACCGCCATCGCGATGTCTTTGCTCACCCGAGCAAAGGCCTTCGCCATGCGGTCCCACCGCTTGAACATCGTCGCTTTGCGAGTCTCGAAGATGCGGCCCATGACGCGACGCCCCTTCGGCTTACGGCAGGGCCCAGGCGTACGACACGCCCGCGCCACCCGGCAGAAGGTGGAACGAGACCTGTTGTCCCAGCCCCGCGCGCTGTCCGAAGAAGAAGAGCGCTCCGCCGATGACCGCCGCCGCGCCCGCGCCGATGAACATGCCGTTGGCCAGCGTGGCCTTCTGCTTCGCCGACTTCTCGAGCTCGACCGCCTGCACCTGGGTGATGCCGTTGACGCGGCCCATGCCGTCGACCGAGGCCAGCCCGTCGCGCAGGGTGTTGGAGTCTTTGGTGGAGTCGAGCCCGAAGACGATGCCGACCACCGCCAGGCCCACCGTGACGCCCCACATCGAATACGCGCCGACCTTCAGGCCGAACCCCGGCGGGAGCTGCTCGGGCACGTCGTCCAGCCGGAGCTCGGCTTCTTTGAGGCCAGACCCGCCGGAGGAGGCCTGCGCTCCGTCGTCGACCGGCTCGGGCGCCACCTCGGAGCGCGGCTTGGCCTCGTCGGCCAAGGTGATGAGCACGGCGCCTTTTTCACCCAGCAGCTCGGCCCACCATTCGACCCGGCCGGTGTTCGGCTTGACCGCCGCGCGGCCGTTGTTCACCGCCGCTTCGCGGGTCAGCCACACGCCGCTGCCGGCGCCGGCACGCACGTGGAAGCGCACGACTTGAATGAGGCGCTGGGGGTCTCCCGTCACCTGCACCGACAGCTTGGTGACGCGGCCTTCGGCGTACGAGGCGGGGAGCGCGGTGGCCTGCACGACGCCCTTTTCACCGATGGCGCTCTTGGCCTCGAAGAAGGCGGTGGTGACGCGCGGCGGGTGCTCTCCCTTGAGCTTGAAGTCGGGCTCGAGCGACAACAGCATCTGGAAGCGCTGCACCGCTTGAGGGCCCTGGTTCAACGTGGCGGCGACGACGCCCTGAAGCTCGTAGACCCGCAGCACCGTCTGACGATCATTCCCCGGCCGTTGGAGCGCCGCGTCGAGCGCCTTGGAGGCCTCGGTGTACTGCAGCTCGTCGATCAACTTCACCGCGCGGTCGAAGTCAGGGTTGTTGGCGGCGAGGGCAGACGCGGCGAGAAGCCAACTCAGCGAGGCGAAGGCAGTGCGCATGGCCCGCGCAGGTTAGCCCACTTTGGGCGCGCGTCAGAAGCGAAGGCTCTTGATGACGGTCTTATCGGCCACGATGTCGACCTGAATGGTGGTGGAGATCTCTTTCTCTTCATTCACCAATTTCAGCAGCTGAGGGCCCGCGGGGAGCGTCTTCTCGACGAGGGGTGTCTCGCCCAACAACTCGCCCTTCAGGTACACCTGAGTCCACGGCTCGGTCTTGAGCGTCAGCTTGCCGCTGCGCTTGCGGTTTCGTTCGCGATCAGCGGCGGCCGCTGCGGCGGCGTTGGCCTTGTCGGCGGCGGCCTTCTCAGCGGCCGCCTTTTCTGCGGCGGCCTTTTCTGCTGCGGCCTTCGCGGCAGCGGCCTGTTCCGCGGCGGCCTTGTCAGCGGCGATGCGCTCGGCGGCGGCGCGGGCTTCGGCGGCGAGGCGCGCGGCCTCTTCTGTCTGCGCCTTGAGTTGCGGGTCGACCTGCACCGGAGGCGGCGGCTGCGTCGAGCGGGTTCTCGAACCGAGGGCCACCACCGCGGCGCCGACCAAGCCACCCACGGCCAGAAAGCCGACGAGCACCATTGCCACGCTGGGCTGCTGCTTCTGCTTCGCCTTCAGCTGGGCGCTGGTGCGGGTGGCGGAGATGGACCGCGGCGTCGGCGTCGGCACCGAGGGCGCGGGCGCCGCCGGCAAGCTGGGGCCGCTGATGCTCGAGTCGCGCCGCTTGGCCCCGGCCGCGAGCTGCGCCATCACCGCTTTCTGGGTGGCGATCTGCTCGGGGAAGAGCTGCTGCATCAGCGCCGACACCTTCTGCGCGTTGGGCGGAGAGGGGTGCGTCGCCGACAGCCACTGGTTCAGCGCGTTGCGAAAGTCTTCGACCGTGGCGTAGCGGAGGTCGGCCTTGCGCTCCATCGCCTTGGCGATGACGCGGGTGAGGGCTTCGGGCACCGCTGGGTTGCGGTCGTTCGCGCGCGGGAGCGCCTCTTCGCTGCCAGCCACCGCCTGCATCAATTCCCAGTCGGACGAGCGGGAATTGAAGAGCCGCGTGCCGGTCACCATCTCGAACAGCACGATGCCGAGGGCGAAGAGGTCGGCGCGGGCGTCGATGTCTTCACCGCGCGCCTGCTCGGGCGCCATGTAGCTGAGCTTGCCCTTCACCTGGCCCGCGAGGGTGTGCACGCTGCGCTGCGTCGCCTTGGCGATGCCGAAGTCGAGCAGCTTCACGATGCCCTCGTAGGTCACCATGATGTTCTGCGGAGAGATGTCGCGGTGCACCACGTTCATCGGCGTGCCGGCGTCGTCGGTGCGCACGTGCGCGTAGTGGAGCGCGTCGGCCGCATCGATGACCATCTTCACGGCGATGCCCAGCGGCACGGGCACTTGCTTCTGCGCCGCCGACTTCATCATCGAGAAAATCGTCTCGCCGGCCAGGTACTCCATGGCGACGAAGACCGAGCCGGTCTGTTCGCCGAGCTCGAGCACCTGGCCGATGCCGGGGTGCGTGAGCCGACTGACGAGCCGCGCCTCGTCGAGGAACATGTCGACGAACGTTCGGTCTTTCGCGAGCTCGGTGTTCATGCGCTTGAGCGCGATGGGCTTGCGAAACCCGTAGGCGCCTTCTGCGTACGCGAGCCAGACCTCGGCCATGCCGCCGCTGCCGATGGGCTTCACCAGGGTGTACTGCGCCACATGCTGGCCGGCAGCCCAGGTGATGATCTTTGGCGTCGACGTATCCATCAGGTCAGGTCGGGGGCCTACAGCTTCGGCGATCTCGGGCGCACGTCAAAACCCTCTATTTTCACGCCCGCCCGCGCGTTCAGCGGCTTGCGTTCGTCCTTCATACACGCCTTGAATGGCGCGTTCAGTGCAGATCATCGCACAGCCGTCGTGAAACGCCCCTTTTTCCCCGTGGGTTCCACCTGCTGTCGCCTCACATTTCTGAGGGTGCCGTCATGAAAAGTCACATCTTCGCGCTCGTTCTGTCGTGCACCCTGGCGTTGGCCGCCTGCAGTGAGGGGCCCAGCGCTTTGGCCAACTCGGCGGGTGGATCCATCGCCATCACCCGCGACGACGCGCTGCTCTACGCGGCCGACGCCGATCGCGACTCCGTCTTCATCATCGACGCCATCACCGACGACGTCTTGGCCGAGGTGAAGGTGGGCCGCCAACCCGAGAAGGTGCTCGTGGCGCGCGACGGCACCGTCTACGTCACCAACCGCATGGGCCGCAGCGTGTCGGTGCTGCGCCGCGGAGAGACGACCGAGTCGGCCCGCATCGAGGTGGCCGTCGAGCCGGTGGGCCTGGCGCTCTCCGCCGATGAGAAGACGCTCTACGTGATCAACGCCGCCTCGCTCGACGAGCCCGAATTCGGCACCTTGATGGCGGTGGCGACGGCGACGCTCCAGGTGCGCTGGGAGCTGCCGGTCGGCCACGAGCCCCGCGGCATCGCGCTGCTCGACGACACCCACGCGGTGGTGACGCAGTACAAAGACGGAGACGTCGTGCACGTCGACCTCGCGCGGCAGCAGGTGTTGAGCACCTCGAGCGGCTTGTTCACCTCGCTCAACGCGTCGTTCCTCGGGCTCACCAACACGGACGTCGGCGATTTCGGCGACAGGCCGGTTCCGCAACCCGCTCCGGCCGAGCCGTTCCCCGGCAACGGCACCGATACGAACTTCAGCACCGCCTTCGTTCGCCCCCGCGGCATGGAGGCCGTGGTGGTCAACCCGCACGACAAGCAGGTGTACGTCGCCTCGCTGCTCTCCTCGGAGCAGACGCTGCCTACCAAGACCGACGTCAGCGCCGAAGACGCACCCTTCAACCCAGGTGGGCGGGGGGGAAGCAGCGGCGGGTACTCCGGAGGCAACTGCGGCGCGGCGGCGGTGGCGTCGCCGACGTTGATTACCTTGAGCACTCAGCTCGCACCTTCGGTCGACGATGTGGGCGCTTGCTCCGGCAATGATGCCTTGGGCCGACCCACCATGACGTTGTCGTCGAACGACTTCGAGCAGCCGATTCAGGGCCCGGCCGCGCTGGCGGTCGACCCGTCGGGCAGCTTCGTCTTCATCGCCAACCGCGAGTCGAACAACCTGGCCATCGTGCCCACCGCGAACCGTGGCGACTTCAACGGGAGCGGCGGGGGCTTCGGCGCCAAGCCATCGTTCGAGCGGTCGCGCGGCGGCACCGTGCAGAACGTCATTCCCGTCGGTGACGGGCCGACGGGCGTCGCGGTGTCGCACGACGGCACCCGCGCGTGGGTGCTCAACGCCTTCAGCCACTCCGTCTCGAAAATCACCTCGCGCGACGCGCGCACCGAGCGCCGCGACATCGCTCTCGGCGCCGACGTGTTGCCCGCCGACGTGGTGGCCGGCCGCAAGCTCTTCTTCAGCGCCACCGACGCGCGAATGAACAACCCGGCCACCGGCATCAGCTGCGCCACCTGCCATCTCGAAGGCCGCGAAGATGGCCACGTGTGGAACACGATGGAAGGCCCCCGCCAGACGCCGTCGCTCGCGGGCCGCATGACGGCGCAGACCGCTCCGTTCCACTGGAACGGCGAGTTCGAGAACCTGCTCGCGTTCATGTCGCACACCGTGACGCGGCGCATGGGCGGCAGCGGCGTCTCCAACGACATGGAGCGCCAGGTCGCGGCCTTCATCGCCAGCATCCCCCGCCCCGACACCGCGGTGGGCGAGCGCACGCCGGGTGAGGTGCTCGCGCGCGGCCGGGCGGCCTTCGAGAAGGCGGAGTGCAACACCTGCCACGCCGGAGAGACGCTCACCGACAACAGCTTCGCCAACGTCGGCACCATGGTGCGCGAAGGCACCGTCGTCGACCGCGCCGAGTTCAACCCCAAGGGCCTCAACACCCCGTCGCTGTTGGGCGCGGCGCGCTCGGGGCCGTACCTGCACGACGGCAGCGCGGTGACGCTGCGGGCGCGCATCGAGCAGGGGAAGTTGGGCGACCTGCACGGCAAGACGTCGACGCTCTCGGGCGACGAGGTGAGCGACCTCGTGACGTACCTGAAGACGCTGTAACGCTTCGGCGTCGGCGTCGGCGTCACTGCACCCGGAGGAAAAACGACGGCGGGGTCCTGTCACCTGCGCGGGAGCCTTCCCACCTCCGGTGGGCCCCTCCCACTTCGGCGCCACCCCGCTGGGCCTTCGACTACGGCTCGCGAATGTACCCGGTGATGGTGGTGGGCGCGTTCGACGTGCCGCCAAAGTAGAAGCCCGACGCCCACTTCGTCGCGCCGAGCGCGGTGCCGCTGCAGCGCCGGGGGTGTTCGGCCTGCACGTCGATGACCCGCCCTCGAATGGTGCCTGAGATGCGGAACAGGTACTTCGAGTTGCTGGGGCCCCCAATGGAGAGCTCGTAGAGCAACGGCTCCTCGGCGGCCAAGTCGGCGGCGTCGAGGGTGACGATGCCGTTGGCCGGGTACAGGTGGGTGCCGTTGTTGTTGGCGTAGTGCGCAAGCTCGAGCACGTTGGGCGTGGTGTCGAGCCGCCACCGCCACGCGAACATGTACCCGTCTTTCGCCAAGTCGTATTGGCTGCAGTCAGACAGCCCGGGCAACTTGTTCCAGTCGAGCTGGTCTCCAGGCTGCGCGGGGTTGGTGATGGTGTACGCCGCCGACGGGTTGAAGATGAA
>JAEUJT010000357.1 GCA_016793525.1 Archangium sp.
GGCAGCACCAGCGCCACGCTGCAGAGAATTTCAATGCCGCTCATGCCCAGCCACACCGCGTGGGGAATCGCCTTGAGCGACGGCGTCGTCTGCTCTGAATTCGAGAATTTCCACACCGCGCCCATGGTGGTGTGCAGCGCGAGGAGGACCTGCAGAATCCACAAGAAAATGTTCATGAATTAGCTCCACTTCGGGGGGGTGACGCCGAACTGTTTCGCGTATTCGGCGTTCAATCGCTGCCAGCCCTCGAACTTCAGGGCTTCGACGCCGACGATTCGACCGATGGGGTGGCCTTCGAGCAGGCGCTGCAGCACGTCGAAGCAGATGTGCCAGCCCGCCGCGCCCATCGAGATGAACCCGCGGTTGATGTTGTGCCAGAGCGTGAGCCGGGTGCTGCGGTCGCCGATCGGCTCGAGCTCCCAGCGCAGGTCTTGTTCGCCCCAGCTGAACTCGAGCACCTTGGGCGCGTCGGCTCGTTTCACCCGTGTCTCCGCGACCATCGGCGTGGGCGCTCCAACGGTGGTGAGCGTTGCGGTGCCAACCGTGCTGAGGCTGCGGTCAGAATCGAAGGGCGCCCACTCGCGCAGGTGCTCGGGCTCGGTGATCGCCGTCCACACCTTGGCGGGCGGGTGGGGGAGATCGCGCACGAGAACGAGCGTCCACGTGTCGCCCTCTTTGTGCACGTCGGCGCCGGTGGCGGGGCCGGGTGTGTAGGGTTCACGGCGTTTCATTTCTTCTTTCCTTTCACAGGGAGGGCGTCGTCCATCTGGTTCAGGTGCTGCTCGAGCGCGTCGACGTGTTTCGACCAGAAGCGCCGAAAGGGTACGAGCCAGGCGTCGAGCTCCATGAGCGGCTCGGGGGTGAGTCGATAGAGGCGCCGCTGCGCTTCGATTCGCGACTCGACGAGCCCAGCCTCGCGCAGCACGCGCAGGTGCTTCGAGACCGAGGGCTGCGACATGTGGAGCTCCTGCTCGAGCTCCCCGACCGAGCGCTCCGCCGAGAGCAGCAAGCTCAAGATGGCTCGCCGATTGGGCTCAGCCACGATGGCGAACGAAGATTCCATGACAGGTATATATCCATACGAGAATATACTCGTCAAGGCATGTGACCGGGTTCGAGGCGCTCACGACGTTGCGGAGCGCGCCATCGTCCTTGGTATACGGCGCCGGCCATTCACATGAGGTTTTCCATGCCCGCAGTTGCTCGCCCATGACCGCTCGACACGTTCTTCTCGAGAGCCCCGCGCTCGGTCGCCGCGCGCATGTTTGGTGTTTCGGCGACGTCGGCCGGCCGGTCATCGTTTTCCCCTCCAACGCAGGCGTCGCGCACGAGTGGCAACAGAGCGGCATGGTCGAAGCGCTCGGGCCGTTGCTCGCGGCGGGGCGCATCAAGCTCTACTGCCCAGAGAGCAACATCTCGCGCAGCTTCTCCGGTGAGGGCTCCCTCGATGAGCGCATGGAGCGGCACCGCCTCTACGAGCACTTCATTCTCGAGACGCTGGTGCCCTTCATTCGCGAAGACTGCCGCGCACCAAACGCGCGCATGTTCGCCACCGGCTGCAGCATGGGGGCGCTGTTCTCGTCGCTCTTCGCGCTCAAGTTCCCCGAGGTGTTCGAAGGTGCGCTCTGCATGTCGGGCCGGTACCGCGGCTCGAGCTTCATTCGCGGCGGCTACGCCGAGAGCCTCTACTTCAACGACCCGCTGGCCTTCGTGCCGAACCTCCGCGGCGCGGCGCTCGACCACGTTCGGCGCAACACCCACATCACGCTCGTCGTGGGGCGCGGGCAGTTCGAGAACAACTGCATTCCCGAGACGATCGAGCTCGCCGGGTGGCTGAAGAAGAAGGCCATTCCCTCGCACCTGGGCGTGTGGGGCACCGACAGCCGGCACGACTACACCTGGTGGCGGCGTCAGGCGGTGCACTACCTGAATCAGGTTGTCTGAGCCGTCACCCATGACCTGGCCCGCCGCTCGAACGCCTCCGCG
This sequence comes from Archangium sp., assembly GCA_016793525.1. The sequence goes on from JAEUJT010000357.1 coordinate 1,987, forward strand.
CACTGTCACCCTCGTGCTCAAGGAGCTGACCGCGGTCGTGACCTGCCAGACCTGCGCGAACGGGCTCGTCTATCAGGGTGATGACGGCGCTCCGCGGTGCGGGGAGTGCGGCTGGGAGTCACCCACGGCGTGGAGCGAGCTGTTCGACGGCGTGTTCGAGCTGCGCACGTGGCTGAAGAGGGCCGACGGCATGAGGTCGTTGACCTCGACGGTCAAAGCCGAGCTGGTGTTGAAGTCGGTCACCGAGTTGCGCTGCGTCGGGTGTGATGCGGTCACGGCGGTCACCGGCGAATGGCTCGTCGACGCGCCGGAGTGCAGCGGATGCAAGCGGCGCTTCGAGACCCGCGTGTATTCCACCGAAGGCGCCCAGACGCTGCGCGTGGTGTCGGTGCCGCCCAAAGGGCCGCGGAAAATCACCACCGCGCTGAGCATCACCTGCGCGTCGTGCGGCGCGCCGCTCAACACCGACGGTACGCAGCGTACGGTCGCGTGCCAGTTCTGCCAGGCGGCCAACGTCGTGCCCTCCCTGGCCAAGGCGCGAATCGTCTACGACACCATGTACGTCGCGTTGGTCTCAGACGTCACCGGGCCTCCGCGCGACTGGGCCTTCGACGACAACCCGAACGACGCGCTGCAAGCCCTCCAGGCGCACCGATACCCGCGGCTCCGGCCGGATCAAGCCGCGTTTCTCCTGGTGAAGCACCGGAACAGCCTGGCCGTGTTTCACGAGCTGATGAACCACCACCAGGTGAAGCAGTCGTTCGACGTAAGCGAGGCGCCGAAGTTGCTCGACAGCACCGAGCCTGAGGTCGTCGCCTATGCGCGTGCTCGGTTGGCGGAGCAGGCGGTGGTGACGCAGCGGCTGGCCGAAGAGAAGCGCGTGGCCGATCGCCAGCGGCTGATCAGCCGCGCGGTGCCGGTGGTGCTCGGGGTGATCGCGCTGGCGGTCGTGTTGGCCGTGGTGTTCGCCCGGCGTTGACCGTCAGCCGCGCTTTGACGTCTTCGCCTTGGGGATCGGGAGGATTGTCTCTCCGCGCGCGAGCATGGCCACCAGGGTCTCGATCTGCCGCGCTCTGCCGGCCGCGGTCTTCAGCTTGGAGACGCGAAACGTCATCGCGAACAGGTTGGCGCGGTTGAGGGTGTCGAAGCACTTCTGCGCGCGCGCGTTTTCGGCGATGGCCTTGCGGAGGTCGGCGGGCACGTTCTCCGGAGAGGCGTCGCGCATCGGCCCGTAGGCGGCTTTCCACCGGCCGTCTTTCTTGGCGACGTCGATTTCCCGCTGGCCGTGTTTCGTCATGCGCCCGGCGGCGATCAACCGCGCGACGTGGCCTTGGTTGATCTGGCTCCAGGTGCTCTTCGCCGTGCGCGGCGTGTACCGTTGGAGGAACGAGCGCTCGTCGAAGCCTTTGCGCAGCCCGTCGATCCACCCCCAGCAGAGCACGACGTCGATGGCTTCAGCGGCGGTCACCGACGGCAGGCCGGAGGCTTTCTTGTGAATCTTGATCCACAGTTCGGGTTCGGAGGCGTGGTGCTTCGAGAGCCAGGTCTCGAATTCGGCCGCTGACGCGAAGCTTCGAATGCGCTCGGGGTTGACGTGCATCGGCGCTGTGTAGCCGCGAACAGGCCGCACGCGGTGAAGAAGCCGCCAGGTCCGAAAATGGCCAGACAGCACCCAGGGCGAGCGCTATTTCACCACCCGTGAGCGTGACCCTCTACCGAGCCCTCTGTGCCCGCGACCGGCGCTTCGACGGGGTGTTTTTCGTCGGCGTGACGACCACGGGCATCTACTGCCGGCCGGTGTGCAACGCGCGCACGCCGGGGAGAGACCGCTGCGTCTTCTTCACCCGCGCCGCCGAAGCCGAGCGCGACGGGTTTCGAGCGTGCTTCCGCTGTCGACCAGAGTTGTCTCCTGGGCACGCGCCGGTCGACGCCGTGCCGAGGCTCGCGACCGCCGCACTCCGCCGCATCGAGCAAGGCGCGCTCAACGAAGGCTCGGTGGAGTCGCTGGCGAAGGAGCTGGGCGTCACCGATCGCCACCTGCGCCGCGCGGTCGTCGAGGCGGTCGGCGTCTCTCCCGTCGAGCTGGCCCAGAGCGCTCGGCTCGCGTTCGCCAAGCGGTTGCTCCAAGACTCGTCGCTGAAGGTGTCGGACATCGCCTTGGCATCGGGGTTTCAGAGCGTGCGCCGGTTCAACTCTGCGTTTCGCGCGCGCTTCGAACGGCCGCCGACCGCGATTCGCAGGCAGCTGGGGAAGCCAGAGGTCGATGGCGTGCGCCTGGTGCTCGACTACCGGCCGCCTCTGGCGTGGGACACGTTGCTCGCGTTTTTCGCGGAGCGCGCCCTGGCTGGTGTCGAGCACGTCGAGGGTGGAGTGTACCGCCGTACCGTGGCGCTCGAGGGCGCGCGTGGCTGGGTCGAGGTGATGCCGCATTCGTCTCGCCCCGCGCTGGTGGCGAATGTCTCGACCTCGCTCCTCGGCGTCGTGATGCCGCTGGTTGATGGTTTGCGTGCGCTGTTCGACCTCGACGCGCAGCCGATACAGATCGACGCGCACCTCCGCCGCGACCCCGCGTTGCGACGTCGGGTGGTGGCCACGCCGGGCCTGCGCGTGCCGGGGTCGCTCGATGGGTTCGAGCTCGCCGTGCGTGCGGTGCTGGGCCAGCAGGTGACAGTGCGAGCCGGTGTCACGCTCGCGAGTCGCCTGGTGCAGCGCTACGGAGCGCCGTTGAAGAACGCGCCACCGGCGCTGACGCACCTGTTCCCCACGCCGAAGGTCATCGCGCAGGCGTCGGTCGACGGCGTCTCGGCGTTGGGGCTGCCTCGTGCGCGCGCGTCGGCGCTCATCGGGCTCGCGCGGGCGATGGGAGATGGGCTCGTGTTGCAGCGCGGCCATACGTCAGTCGAGTCGACGGTCCAGGCCCTCCGTTCCATGCCCGGCATCGGCGAGTGGACCGCGCAGTACATCGCCATGCGCGCGCTCGCGTGGCCCGACGCATTTCCCGCCTCAGACCTCGGCGTCTTGCGCGCGCTGCGTCGCCCCGGCGCCGCTCAGAGCTCGAAACGCGCCCAAGCCTGGAGCCCCTGGCGCGCCTACGCCGTCATGCATCTGTGGACTGGAGGAGCCCCGTGAACCTGGTTGAGATGAAGAGCCCCATCGGCACGTTGTCGCTGGTGGAGAACGAAGGCGCGCTGGTGGGCCTGTACATGGAATCGGGTACGCCGCCGCCGGCCGAGCGCCGAGGGAGCGCCTTGCTCGAGCGCGTTCAAGAGCAGCTGCGCGAGTATTTCGCGGGCAAGCGCACTGGTTTCGATCTTCCACTTCGGTTGGAGGGCACCGACTTTCAGCGCTCGGTGTGGGGGCAGCTGGCGAAGATTCCCTTCGGTGAGACCTGCTCGTACGCCGACATCGCGCGGCGCATCCGCCGGCCCCTCGCGGTGCGCGCGGTCGGCGCGGCGAACGGCGCGAACCCCATCTCCGTCATCATTCCGTGTCACCGCGTCATCGGGGCGAACGGCGCGCTCACCGGCTACGGCGGCGGAATCCCGAGGAAGAAGTGGCTCCTGGCACACGAGAACCCGGCGCTCTCACTCCCGTTGTGAGCGCGCGAACG
>JAEUJT010000374.1 GCA_016793525.1 Archangium sp.
GACGAGGTGAGCGACCTCGTGACGTACCTGAAGACGCTGTAACGCTTCGGCGTCACTGCACCCTGGGGAAGAACGACGGCGGGGTCCTGTCACCTGCGCGGGGCCCTTCCCACCTCCGGTGGGCCCCTCCCACTCCGGCGCGACCCCGCTGTGCCTTCGACTACGGCTCGCGGATGTACCCGGGAATGGTGGTGGGCGCGTTCGACGTGCCGCCAAAGTAGAAGCCCGACGCCCACTTCGTCGCGCCGAGCGAGGTTCCGCTGCAGCGCCGAGGGTGTTCGGCCTGCACGTCGATGACCCGCCCACGAATGGTGCCAGAAATGCGGAACAGGTACTTCGAGTTGCTGGGGCCCCCGATGGAGAGCTCGTAGAGCAATGGCTCCTCCGCGGCCAAGTCGGCGGCGTCGAGGGTGACGATGCCGTTGGCCGGGTACAGGTGGGTGCCGTTGTTGTTCGCGTAGTGCGCCAGCTCGAGCACGTTCGGCGTGGTGTCGAGGCGCCACCGCCACGCGAACATGTACCCGTCTTTCGACAAGTCGTATTGGCTGCAGTCAGACAGCCCGGGCAACTTGTTCCAGTCGAGCTGGTCTCCAGGCTGCGCGGGGTTGGTGATGGTGTACGCCGCCGACGGGTTGAAGATGAAGCGGTAGGTGCGAGCCGACGGCGCGCCTCCAAGCAACCCGAGAATACCCGCCAGCGGAGTCGAGGGCGCCCCATTCTGCGCCACCACCGCCGGCATCGTGCCCGAGTAAATCGTATACCGCGCCCACCCCGGGTGATTCGGATCGACCCCTGCATCGACGGGAACCCCCGCATCGAACGTCAGAGCCCCAGCGTCTGGCCTCCCCGCGTCGACGGCGCCGGCATCGAAGCCACCCGCATCGGGCGCGACGCCAGCATCGTCGAGGCCCGCGTCGAACGCCGTACCCGAGTCGACGGCGGCGCCAGCGTCTTCGAAGCCCGCGTCGACCTCGACCGCGCCAGCGTCAACCCCTCCGTCATCGACCGACAGGGTACACGTCTGCGCTTTGCACACCGCGAGGCTCGAGCACACGCCGCAGAGAAGACCGCCCGTGCCGCACGCCGAGGGGAGCTCTCCGCTGACGCACTCGCCGTTGGGAGAGCAACACCCGCTCGCGCAGGTGAGCGGCCCGCATTCGCTCACCGGCACGCCGCAGCCCATGGCACTCACAGCGAGAGGAACGGCGACGGCGATGAAAAGGAGTGGGTCGAGACGCACGGGGAGCGCCTTGTGCCACACCCACCGAGACCTCTGCGAGCCCCTGTCTTGAAGCTGCGCCTTGCAGCTGGTTCACTCCGGCGCCGATGATGACGTTCTCCACTTTCCTGCTCGGCTGAAGCGGTCGCCCTCTCGGCGCTGACCCAGGGCTCACCCGCGGCGATGCGGTCGCGGCGTGCGCCTTCGAGCTGAACCTCTTTCGGAGACATCGACATGCTGTCGACAACGCACTTCATTCACCACGGCTTCGTGCGCATCGACGGGGCCTTTCCCCGCGAGCTCGCCGACGCGTGCCGGAACATTCTCTGGCGCGCGACCGGCTGCGGAGAAGACGACCCCTCGACGTGGACTCGACCGGTCGTGCGCATCGGAGAAATACCGAACCCGCGCTTCGTCGAGGCAGCCAACACGCCGACCCTCCGCGAGGCCTACGATGCGCTGGCCGGTGCGGGTCGCTGGCTTCCGCGGGCCAGCCTCGGCACCTTCCCCATTCGTTTCCCGTCGCCGGCCGACCCCGGAGACTGCGGCTGGCACATCGACATGAGCTTCGGCTTCGAGAACGAGCCCGACTTCATGAAGTGGCGCGTCAACATCGCCTCGAAGGGCCGGGCGCTGCTGATGCTCTTCCTCTTCTGCGACGTGGGGGTCGACGACGCGCCGACGAGGCTCCGCGTCGGCTCACACCTCGACGTCGCGCGCCGCCTCGCTCCGTACGGACACCACGGCCTCACGTTGGGCGAGCTCGCTTCGACAGCGTTTCGGGAATCAGCGCATCGACCCGAGGCCCTGGCGACGGGCCCAGCGGGGACGGTGTACCTCTGCCACCCGTTTCTGGTGCACGCCGCTCAGCCGCACCGCGGCCGGTCGCCGCGCTTCATCGCTCAACCGCCGCTGCTCCCCGACGCGCCGCTCGACCCGTGGCGCACCGACGAAACCGCCTCTCCCGTCGAGCGCGCGATTCGGCTCGCGTTGGAGGAACCTGCGTAGCGCGCTACGCCGACGGCTTCTTGCCAGCCAGGTCGGTGACGAACTGCTGCGCCAGCTGCTGGTGCTTCGCGTCGTCGAGCTTCTCGTTGAGCAGCTTCTCGGCGACCTGGAGCGACAGCTTCACGGCCTCGGCCTTGAGCTCGGCGACCGCCTTGTTGCGCTCTTCTTCGATTGCGCGGCGCGCGTCGACCTTGAGGTCTTCGGCTTCTTTGCGCGACTTGCCCATCAGCTCTTCACGGAACTTCTCCATGTCGACCTGGGTCTTGCGGAGCGCCTCGGCGGCTTCTTGGCGGGCCTGGGCGATGGCGGTCTTTTGCTCCGCCAGCAGCTTCTCGGCCTCAGACCGCTCGCGCTTCGCCGACTCGATGGCGTCTTTGATCTGCGCCTCGCGGTTGGCCAGCGCGCTCATCGTCGGCTTGATGGCGAACTTCGACAAAATGCCGAACAAGATGAGGAACGAGACGATGGTCATCGCCAGCAGGCCGACGCCGAACTCAGCCGTCTCACCGGCATTCGAGACGACCAGCTGCATCACTTCGTGGGTAGGCAAGAACATGCGAGGGACTCCCAACGTCAGAAAAGAAAACCTGGGTGCGCTGTGAAGCACACCCAGGGTTCAACGAGCCAGCTGTTTACGCCTTGCCAGCCAGGGTGTTCGCAACGACGAACGCGAACAGCACGGCGCCTTCAATCAGACCGGCGGTGATGATGGCGGTGATGCGCAAATCGCCGGCAACCGAAGGCTGGCGCGCGCCACCCTCGAGGGCCGCCGCGGCCAAACGGCCGATGCCCAGACCTGCACCCAACGCCGCCAGACCAATCGCCAGACCTGCACCAAGATACTCGTGACCCATGGTCGTTTCGCTTTCTTCAACCAAGAGACTCACTTGAGCGGGGAGTCGTTCTTTCCGCGGGCTACCTCCGCACGCCACAGTGGCGAGCGGGTCGTACGTCATTCAGAAAATCAGTGATGCGCCGCGTCGTGCCCCTCACCGTGGTCGTGGTGGCCCATCTGGACCGACAACCCGATGTAGATCGACGACAGCAGCGTGAAGAGGAAGGCCTGCAGCAAGCCGACGAAGGTCTCGAACAGGTAGATGACCGTGCCGATGGCGAAGGAGAAGCCGTACCAGAGGCCTCCGGAGACCACCGCCAGCGCCAGCACCGAGAACAACACCATGTGGCCCGCGAACATGTTCGCGAACAAGCGCATGGTGAGCACGAAGGGCTTCACCAGCAGGCCGACAATCTCGATGGGGATAAACAGCAGCATCAGCAGGAAGAACATGAACCGCATCGGAATCGGCCCGGTCATCACCATCGCGCTCATGCCGCCGGTGAGGTGCGCCAGGTAGCCGCCGATGCCCGCCGACCGAATCGCCGCGTATTGGCTCACCACGAAGGTGCAGATGGCCAGGCCGCCGGTGATGACCATCGAGCCCGTGGCGCTGAAGAAGCCGGGCACCAGGCCGAGCCAGTTCATCGCCAGAATGAAGATGAAGAGCGACGCGAGGAACGGCACGTACTTCTCGCCCTCTTCAGCGCCGATGTTCTTGATGGCGATTTCGTCGCGAATGAACTGCACGAAGGCTTCCCACAGGTTCTGGCCGCGGCCGACGGGGACGAGCGCCTCTTTCTTTCGGTTGCCAAAGCTGAACCCGAGAATGAGCACCAGCACGCCGGCGAAGAACATCATCAGGTGGGCCTTCGACGGGCGCATGTCGAAGCAGCCGTTCACCAGCTTGCCGATGGGCGGCACCGACAGGTACGCCGGGCCGACGGGCAGCGCGCAGGCGCCCTCGACGCGCTCAAACTTGAGGAACGAGAACATGTGGCCGAGGTGAATGGCCGGCGACGGGAGGTGCACGCCGAACTTGGTCAGCAGGCTCGGGTACTCGAGCTCCCAGTCGTAGCTGTCGGCCACGTGGTGGGCGATGAACTCATTGGGGGTCGGCTGGTGGCCTTCAGCGGCCTCGTTGGAGAACGCCACGAACGGCGCCAGGCACACCAGGAGACCGAGCACTCTCGACACGTTCGACATGCTTCACCCTTTTTTCGACGACCACACGACGGCTTGAATGACCACGCCTGCCAGAAACGCCACCGTCACGCCGAGACCAAACGCCGCCCCGTCGTGAACGCCGAGCCCGCCAAGCCTCGAGCCGGCGAGTAGCAATATCAGGCGAGCGATAAATGCAACGGTAAAAAAACCGAGCACCACCTGCGTCGCGCCCGGTGCATTCGTTCGATTCACGCGAACGAAGACGACCACTTCAGCGACGAAGAGGCCGAGCGAGCAGGCCGCGCCCACGAGGCCCGACATCAGCGCCGCGCTCATGGCGTCCCGGGTGGCTTGGTCTTGATGTTCGACGCCGTCCACACGAACACCGAGAGCCCGACCACCCCCCCCACCGCCGGGCCCCAGATGAGCCCCTGGCCGGGGCCGATGACCTGCCAGTGCTCGAGCGCCCAGCCGATGCCGGTGCCCGCGATGACCGCCGACACCAGCCGGGAGAAGGCGTTGAAGGCCGGGGCTGTCTCCCGCATGGCCTTCGCTTCAGCGGACAGCTGGTCGTCAGGCTTCGTCGCCACGCGCTCTCCTTCGCTTCGAGGCGCGCTTCTCTCCAAACAGCCTCAGCATCGCCCCCATCAAGGCATCGGCCTGGGTCGGGCCGTACGGCCGCATCACGTGGTTGACGCCCAGCCCCTGGATCATGGCCACCGCGAGCTCGACCTCGACGCTCGTGGGTGACAGCCCGAGGAACGCCGCCATGAAGTCTCGGTTCTGCTGATTGCGGTCGACCAGGCCGCGCATCACGTCGGCGTCGTCGAAGCCTTCGACCACCAGCCCCAGCAGCGCCCGGGAGCGCTTCACGTCAAAGAGCTGGGCGCGCACGTGTTTGACGAGGGCCGCCTTGCCGCGTCGCTTCGGCCCACCACCCAGCAGCTCGACGAAGGGCGCGCGGCCGGCGTCGACGAAGTGGGCCAGCACCGCCTCGACCAGGTCGGCGCGCTTGGGGAAGTAATACGTCAGGTGCCCCTGCTGGAGCCCCGCCGCCTTCGCCACCCGGGTCTGGGTGAGCGCGCGCGGGCCCTCTGTCTCGAGCACCTTCAGCGCGACCTCGATGATGTGCTCGACCCGATTTTTCGCCATGCGTTACGTCGTCGGTGCGGGGCCCTTGGTCTCCATCGATTCGGCGACCAGCTCGGCGATGTCGCGCACCTTCACGGTGTCGGCGCGCTCGGTGTCGGCGAGGCCGTCTTTCACCATGGTGTGACAGAAGGGGCAGGCCACGGCCACGGTGCCCGACGCCTTGCCGGTGTACGCGCCCACCTGGCCCGGCTTCACCATGTCGGTCGCGCTGGGGAAGGGAATCGACGCGTCTTTGGCATGCGCCAGGGTGAGGGCGGCCTCGTTGACGCGGTTGTGGTTGATGCGCGTGCCGATGTGCTCTTCCATCCACATCCGCGCGCCGCCGGCGCCGCAGCAGAACGACTCGCGCTTGCTGCGCTGCATCTCGACCACCTCGAGGCCGGGAATCGCCTTCAGCACCTCGCGCGGCGCGTCGTACACGCCGTTGTGGCGGCCCAGGTAACAGGGGTCGTGGTAGGTGAGCGTCTCGTTCATCACCTTCGAGAGCTTGATGCGTTTGTCTTTGAGCAGCTCGTTGATGAACTCGGTGTGGTTCAGCACTTTGTAGTTGCCGCCGAACTCCGGGTACTCGTTTTTGATGGTGTTGAAGCAGTGCGGGCACTGGGTGATGACCGCCTTGATGCCCTTGGCGTTCCACGACTCGACGTTGGTCTTCGCGAGCGTCTGGTAGAGGTACTCGTTGCCGCCGCGGCGCGCGGAGTCGCCAGTGCACGCCTCTTCTTTGCCCAGCGTGGCGAAGCTGACCTTGGCCTCGGTGAGAATGGTGGCGAGCGCGCGGCTCACCTTCTTCATGCGCTCGTCGTACGAGCCGGCGCAGCCGACGAAGAACAGGTACTCGTAGGTGCCGCCGTCGCCCCACTTGGGCAACTTCAGGTCGCCTTCCCACTCGTCGCGCTTGTCTTGGCCGATGCCCCAGGGGTTGCCCTGGCGCTCCATGCCTTCGAAGACGCGCTGCATCTCTTGGGGGAAGTCGGCCTCGACCTGCACCTTGTAGCGGCGCATGTCGATGAGGCGCGGCACGTTCTCGATGAACACCGGGCAGGCCTGCTCGCACCAGCCGCAGGTGGTGCACGCCCACACCGTCTCGGGCGACAGCACCCCTCCGACGAGCGCCGCGACCTCGACCTCTTTCCCCTCGGCGTCTTTGCCCAACACGCGCCCGTCTTCGGCCTTCTTCGCCGTGGGCAGCATGGTCTCGTTCTGCCAGAGGAACTGCTTGATGCTCTGGTTGACGCCCTTGTGGGTGAGGGGCTTGCCGGTGATGTACGTAGGGCAGTGGGTCTGGCAGCGGCCACACTCGGTGCAGGTGCTGACGTCGAGCGCCTGCTTCCAGGTCAGGTCGGTGAAGGCCTTGGCGCCGAACTCTTCTTTCTCCAAGTTGGGCGTGGAGAGCTTCGCGCTCGTCGAGACCCCCGGCTGCGTGGGCAGCTTCTTCATGAAGACGTTGAGCAGGCCAACCACCACGTGGAAGTGTTTTCCCTGGGGGAGGAAGTTCAAGAACGTCAGCACGATGGAGAGGTGAACCCAGAAGCAGATGATGCCCAACGTGTGCAACGCGCCGTCAGGTACCGGGCTCAGCAGCTTGCCGACCGCGCTCGTCACCGGCTCCGCGGCGAGCCAGGTCACGCCCTGCTCGCGGAAGTGCGACGCGCCGAAGATGAACTCGGTCACCATGAGCCCACCGATGAAGCCGAGAATGAGCAGCGCCTCGTTCGACTTGGTGAGGCGGTCAGGCTTCACCGCCAGCCGCAACACGCCGAAGTAGCCGACGCCCACGAGCGCAGCGAAGGCCACCAGGTCTTTCACGAAGAGGAAGCCCTCGTAGGCCGCGCGCAGCACCGCCTTGTCGGCCCAGAACGGGTCGCTCAGGTTGGTGAGCACCGGCACCGCCGACGACGAGAAGCCCATGAGGAAGAGCGACCCGGTGCGCAGCTGGAGCACGAGGAACGCCGCGAAGATGAAGATGTGCATCAACCCAGGCACGAACTCTTCGGGGTCGACCATGCGGCGCTGACCGAAGCCGAACTTCACCAGCGCCATGACGCGCTCGGGAATGCGGTCGACGCGGTTCCCCGGCTCGGGCTTCAACGCCAGCGCCGCGCGCACGCGGCGAAACATCATCCACGAGAAGATCGAGACACCAACCACCAACAACAGCGCCGTCGCGAGGGGGCTCATGCGGCGTTCGTTACCAGGAAACTGAAATCAGGGCACGAAGCTGGCGTGGTAGCCGGGGTCTTCGAGCTCCAAGGCCTGTTTGGTGGGCACCAGCGGCAGCGCACAGTCGAGCATCACCGCGAGCTCGTTCGTCTCCTTCGAGCCGATGCTGCCCTCGTACGAGCCCGGGTGCGGCCCGTGGGGAATGCCCGCGGGGTGGTGGCTCATGCTGCCGGGCCCGACGCCCTTGCGGCTGGTGAAGTTGCCGCGGCAGTAGAAGATGAACTCGTCGACGTCGATGGACGCGTGCGGGTACGGGCACGGAATCGCGTCGGGGTGAAAGTCGGTGGGGCGGGGCACGAAGCTGCAGATGAGCGCTCCGCGCGCGGCGAAGGTGCCGTGCCACGTCGGAGGCAGGTGCGTCAGCCCGACCCGCGGCTGAAAGTTCAGAATCGGGAACGCCCACGGGTACACCGTGCCGTCCCACCCCACGACGTCGAGCGGCGGCGTGGTGGTCGAGAAGCCGTGGAACACGTCTTGGCGCTTCACCACCAAGTCGCGCACGCCTTCGTCGAGCGGGCCCACGAAGCGGGGCTTCTTGAAGTCTCGGTGGCAATACGGAGCGTCCATGCGCAGCTGGCCCACGCCGTTGCGCCACTGCTTGGGTATGTGCAGGCCGCCGCGGCATTCGATCCACAACCAGTGTTGGGGAATTCCCGCCGAGGGGAGGAACCGGTGCAGCACCCCGCGCGGCACGAAGACGTAGTCACCGGCCTCGAAGTCGACGTCGCCGAGCAGCGTGCGCAACGTGCCCGCGCCTTCGTGCACGTAGAAGAGGTCGTCACCGTCGGCGTTGAGGAAATACGCCGGATCCGCCTCCGTCGGCTTGGCCACGCCCAGGGTGATGTCGGCGTTGCCCAGCAGCGGCACGCGCGCGTCGAGGGTGGATCCACCCTTCTGGACCATCTTCTGCGAGAGATAGTGGCGCTTGGCCAGCGGGCGGCCGTCGACGAACTGGCGCGGGCCCCAGCCGTGCGACGTGCTCGCCGGGAGCTGCCGGTGCGGCGCGTTGCGGTGGTAACTGATGGTGTACGGCGCCTCGAAGCCGTCTTGGGTGATGCACTGCTCCCAGTGCAGGTGCCCCGCCTCGTCGCGCAGCTGCACGTGGTGCTTCTTCGGGACCAGGCCAACCGTGATGCGCTCGATCATGCCGTCGCTTCTACAGCGCGGTTGAATTTTTGACCCGCTCCGCAGGCGCGGCTCCAATGGGTGCCACACCGCTGTACCTGCCTGGAGCACTCCGCCATGCCCACCCTGCTCGAGAAACTCTTCTCCGACCGCCGCACCGACACCCAGCGTGCGCTGGCCCGCTTCTCCGAAATCGCGGTGGAGTCGTCATGGCGGCCGACCGACAAGGCGCCGGTGGCGAGCGAAGGCTGGCTGCGCGCGAACGGCTACGCGCCCGACCGGCGGATCCGCTGACTCAGCTGATCAACTCACCTTCGACGACGAACTCGCCGCCGTCGTCGATGATCTCGATGGGCTCTGGCACTTCTTCCTCGAGCACCGCTTCTTCGAGCTCGTCTTCTTCGACGACCGCGGAGAGCCCGAGCAGCGCCTGGCGTACTTCCATCACGCTGGAGAAACGCGCTTGCGGCTCCTTCGCGAGGCAGCGCTCGAGCAGCGGGTGCCACAGCGCGAGCGACGCCGGCAGCGCGGGCATGTTGGCCACCAGGTGCCGCCGCTTCGTCTCCACGACGTCGTGCCCGAGAAACGGTGAGCGCCCGGTGAGCAGCTCGTACATCAGCACGCCCAAGCCATAGACGTCTGACAGCGCGGTGGCTCGGTTGCCTGACACGCGCTCCGGCGCCAGGTACGCCGCGGGCACGAGCACCACGTCGGGCGGCACCGGCAGCGAGCGAATCGAACGAAACAACAGCAGCGAGGTGTCGAGCAGCCGAACCTCGGTCGCGGTCGAGGGCCCATCGAGGTACACGTTCGCTGGAGAGAGACAGCCGTGTACGCCGCCTCGCTGGTGCACATCGGCCAGCGCCTCGCAGAGCGAAAGGCCCCAGAGCAGCCCCTCCTCAGAGGTGAGTGGGCCCACGTTGCGCAGGTACGTCGCGGCGGTTCGGCCTGACACGGGCGCGCTCAGCAGCAGCAGCCGACCGTCGTCGTCGGAGTGCATCTCCACCGGCGCCAGCAGCGA
>JAEUJT010000412.1 GCA_016793525.1 Archangium sp.
TACCCACGAAGTCGGCTGGCCCCTTCTTGCCGTCGGCCTCTTGAAGTTTGGCGATGCCGAAGTCGAGCAACTTCACCTGGTCCTCGCCTTTGCGCTGCTTCACCAGCATCACGTTGGCGGGCTTGATGTCGCGGTGCACGATGCCGTGTTCGTGCGCCTCGTGCAGCGACGCCAGCAGCTGAATGCCGATGGAGACTGCGCGGGCTTCGCTGAAGACGCCGTGGGCTTTGAGGTGCCAGGCCACGTCTTTGCCAGGCACGTATTCCATGGCCATGAACAACGCGCCGTCGGCGGTCTGGCCGGCGTCGAAGACGTGCACGGTGTTGGGGTGCGACAGCTTGGCGACGACGCGAGATTCCTGGAGGAAGCGGCCCTTCATGCCCTCGTCGATGGCGACATCGGTGCGCATCAGCTTGAGCGCCGCCACCTTGCCCAAGCGGACATGTTCGACTTTGAAGACCGCGCCCATGCCGCCTTCGCCCAGCTTCTCCAGCAGCCGGTAGCGCCCGTCGATGAGTGCGTCTTTCAGGGGGCCCGAGAGCGTGTCAGAGGTGGCGCTGAGACCCCGCAGGTCTGCCCCGCAGCTGGGGCAGAAATTGGGCTGACCGTCGAGCACCTTGCCGCAGGCGGGGCACACCCCACTCAGCCCTCGGGAGAGCGTGGGCGAGAGGTCCACCGTTTGCGGAGGCGCCGAGGGCATCGCGAGTGACCGAGAGGCTACTCGCCCCGAGGGTCGACGCCAGGCTTCGGTCGCTGCGCCGCGGGCTTCCAGCGGGTGTGTGCACACGGCCGCCACGCGCGGCGCAGACGACGTCGACGTTTCCCGCCAAGAAGGCGCCCCAGTGTCCACGTGCCCGCGCGGTGCGTCAGCGGAGCCGCGGCGGGCGCCACGTTTCGCGGTGCTCCGCGCTGGCGCGCTGCTTGCGATGGGCCGGCGCATGAAACGAATCGCGTGGGTGCTCCTCGTGGTGGGCGTGGTGGTGATGGCGTTGCACATCGTCGATGGCCTGCGGGAAGAGCGCTCGTCGCGCCGGTACGAAGCCGCGCGCACCATCGCCGACACGAACGGTGGAGACCTCGAGCTGTACCCGCCGCTGCTGACGGTGCGCGTCGAGGAGCGCTACCCCAGTACCGAGCAGCGCCGCCGCGAAGTGGTGCGCCAGGGCCACGTGGTGAACGAGGACTACACGGTGCCAGTCGAGCGCTCCGAGACGCGGACCTGGTTGCTGATTCCGGAGACGCTCCACGCGACCTCCTCGCACGCGGTGGAGACGCGCTTCCTCGGCATCATGCCGGGTCGGGTGCAGAACGCGCAGGTGCAGCTGCAAGGCGCCTTCCGCCCGAGCGCGCAGCTGTGGGAGCCGCACCACACCGGCGGTGTCACCACGCTCACCAGCGTGTCGGTCTCGTTGGGCTTCGGCTCCGTGCGCACGTTGGAGCAAATCGTTTCAGCCCAGCTCGACAGCGCGGCGCTCCGCTTCGAGACGGCGGGCCATGGCCTGAACGACTCCGACACCGTCGCGGCACAGGTTCCAGCGTCGACCCTGGAGGCCGGGAGAGAGGTGCCCTTCGACATGTCGCTCGCGCTCCGCGGAGGCGCCTCATTCATGATCCACCCGCTCGCCGAGCGCAGCGACATCACGCTCGACGCCGCATGGCCCCACCCCGATTTCACGCACCGCGGGCGGAGCAACACCTTGCCCACTCGGCGCACCATCACCGACACCTCATCGCACGCGGAGTGGCTCATCACCGGCTTGTCGAGCGGCTTGCAGAGCGTCACCGACATCGGCTCGAGCTCCGAAGCGATGCAACAGCCTTCGTGGCGCGCGGGCGTGGGCGTGGAGTTCGTCGACCCGGTCGATGTCTTCGCGCGTGTCGAGCGCAGCCTGAAGTACGGCTTGCCGTTGATTGCGCTCAGCCTCGCGTTGCTCTGGTTCTTGCTGAAGCGCGCCGACGTGGCGACGCACGTGATGCACTTCTTGTTGCTGGCGATGAGCCTGGTGGTGTTCTTCCTGCTGCTCCTCTCGCTGACGGAGAAGGTCGACTTCGCCGTGGCCTACGGCATCAGCGCGGGCGCGGTGTCGCTGCTCAACGTCACGTACCTGAGCGGGCTGTTGAAGAAATGGCGCTCCGCGGTGACAGCGTGGGCACCAACCGCTGCGTGTTTCGGCGCGCTCTACGGGCTGCTGGTGAGTGAAGACTCCGCGCTCCTGCTCGGGAGTGCGTTCGTCTTCACGTTGCTCGCCTCGTTCATGCTGCTGACGCGCCGGGTCGATTGGAACCAGGCGCTGCGCAGCCGAGCGCTCCAACCGTGACGGGCGTCGTCACCTCGGCGTTCTTCCGCTACACTCGGGCTCCTTCGTTGACCGGGTGATGCATGCGCCTGACGTTGAGCCTGCTGGCCATCACCGCGTCGCTGGTCTCCTGTGAGGGGCGCATTGCGGGTCCTCTTCCCGAAAAGGTGGTGTCCGCCACGACGACGTTCGACCCGTGCCGTGACGTCGCGCCTGAGGTCGGCACCTGGCCCCTGCAGCGCCTGACATCGCGCCAGCTCGAGCGGAGTGTCGAAGCCGTGCTGGCCGACACGACCCACGCGTATTCGTTGCGGCTGGGCGGAACCGACGAGGTGGTCAACTCCCGGTTGCGCTACTTCTTGGCTTCTTCGGCGAACGACGTGGTGGCCGAGGGGCTGGTGCTCGCGGCTGAAAACGTCTCGGTGGCGGCGGTCAGCTCGGCAGCCTTGGCCTCGCAGCTCCAGTGCACGGCAAGCGACGTGGCGGGACAGCGGGCCTGTGCGAAGCGCGTCATCTCCACGTTCGGTCGCCGGCTGTGGCGGAGGACGTTGGCCACGTCGGAGGTCGATGCGCTGACGAATACGTATGACGTCGCGCGCACCGACGGCACGTACCTCGACGGTGTCCAGACCGCGCTCCACGCGCTCCTGGCGTCTCCCGACTTCTTTCTGTTGCAGCAACCGGGCGGCACGAGCGGCGAAGCGGCTGCGCTGACGGGCACGGTGTTGGCCGAACGGCTGGCATTGACGTTGTGGCAAGAGGGTCCCGACGATGCGCTCCTCTCCGCCGCCGAAGACGGCGTGCTCGACACCGCGGAGGGCTTCGACGCGCAGCTCAACCGCCTGCTGATGGATCCGCGCGCGAACCTCGCCTTCGCCGACTTCCTGAAGCACTGGTTGTCGCCCGAGAAGACGAGCTCCATCGATGCGGCGCTGTCGTCAGCCACGCGACAGCCGCAGCTCTACCCGCAGTTCCGGGCACCATCGGAGAGCTCGTCGGGAGATGGGCCGGCGTACGCTCGAGCGCTCGAAGGCTTCTTTGCCCACAGCGCTTCGGCTGGCACCGGCACGCTCCGCACGTTGCTGCTCGACGACACCTTGGTGGTGAACGAGGCCGTGGCCCGCAACTTGGGGCTCCCCGCGCCGGCGGCTGGGCAGACGGAGGTGCGAACGCCGGAGACGCCTCGTCGCCGCGGCGTGCTGGGACAACCGGCGCTGTTGACGGCCTTCGGTCGCTTCGAGGCCTCCGACCCAGTGCACCGTGGGGTGTTTCTGCTGCGCCAGGTGATGTGCCGGCCGCTCAACCCACCCGACATGATGGTCAACACCACGCTCCCCGAGGCAACGCTGTTCAAGACCACGCGCGACCGCTTCACCGCCGCGACGACCGACGCTGCGTGTGCGGGGTGCCACGGGCAGATCAACCCGCTCGGGTTTTCATTCGAGAACTTCGACGCGGTGGGCGCGTTCCGCGAGAAGGAGAACGACGTGGCCGTCGACGCCACCGCCACGCTGCCGCTGATTCGCACCGATGGGCAGGTCGCCACAGTCGATGGCGTCTCCGACCTGGCGGCGGTGCTGGCCGATGACGCCGAGGTGCGCCGCTGCCTGGTACGCCAGTTCGCCGCGTGGGCGCTGCACCGCGGGCTCACCGACCGGGAGTACTGCGCGCTGCAGCCGCAGACCGCTTCGTTTGGCTCGGGCGATGGCGCGTTTCGAGACCTGATTCGCGGCGTGCTGACCAGCCCGTCGTTCACCACGCCGGTGTTGCCGTAGGAGCGCGCGCGATGGCCTCTCGATTCGACCGACGACGGTTGCTCCAGGCCGCGGTGGGCGTGCCGCTTCTGCGCACGCTGCTGCCGTCGACGGTGCTGGCCGACCCTGCGGCGCCGCCCAAGCGCTTGGTTTTTTGGTTCCAACCCGGGGGCGTCTGCCACCCCGACTACCACGTGCGCCCTGGCAGCACCGAGACGAGCTGGGGCTACGACGCGACGGGAGACCGCCACACGTTGTTGCCGCTGGTGCCGTTCCACGACCGCACCGTGCACTTCGATTCCGACGAGCGCGTGGCTGATGCCGGCAAGCCCGACACCGAGTGGACGAAGCTGACCGACGCGGCGAAACGGCCGTTCGGGCTGACCGACTTCGCCGGCACCGTGGGGCCTGACAGCGACCGGCTCCCCGACGCAAATGGCCACCCCACGCGCGAATTGACCATCGGCCACCAGGGCCCTGTCTCGCTGCTCACGGGGCGGTTTCCCGAGAAGCTGCCGCTGGCGCTGCGCATCGGCGAAGCGGTGTGGGACCCGAAGGGCGAATCCATCGACGTGGCCATCGGGCGGCGGCTGCCGGGCGGCTCGGTTCAGCTGGGCGTGAGCGCGCGCGGCCCGCAGTACAACCTCAGCTTCCAAAACGACGGAGACCGGCTGCCCATCATCGACGACCCACGCCAGTCGTTCGAGCGGCTGTTCACCGGCATTCCGCGCACCCCCGGCGTCGACCCGGTGCGGGCGCAGCTGGCGAAGACCATGAACCGGCGCGCTGCGGTCTTCGAGGCGGCGTACGGGCGCTTCGATGCGATCAAGTCAGGGCTGGCGACGCCCGACCGGGAGCGGCTCGCGCAGCACTTCGATGCGTACAAGAGCATTTTCGACCGGTTGACCCAGCTGCCTCCGGCGCCCACCGCCAGCTGCCACAGCCCCGACGCGCCGCCTTCGGTGTTGAACCTCAACGACCCACTGCAGTTGCCGGTGCGCGGCAAGCTGATGATCGACCAGATGGTGCTCGCCCTGGCCTGCAACGTCTCGCGCGTCATCAACTTCTCCTTCACCTTCGCGGCCACCAACCAGGTCTTCAGCTTCTTGCCGGGCTTCACCGCGCCGGCCGGGCCCCAGGGGCAGATCTCTCCCGACGGCCACCACCCGCTGAGCCACGACGCGTACGACGCGGGCTTCGTCGTCACCGCCGCGAGCCGCCCGTCGTACGAGAAGAAGCGCCTCATCGAGCGGTGGTACGCGCAGCAGCTCGCGTACTTCTTGTCGCAGCTCGACGCGATTCGCGAAGCCGACGGCAGCACGCTGCTCGACAACACCGTCGTGGTGGTCATCAACGAGCTGTCGCATTCTGGCTCGCACAACAACTCGAACATGCCCATTCGGCTCTACGGCAACGCGCGCGGAGCGTTTCGCACCGGCCGCTGGCTGTCGCTGCCCCAGACGCCGCTCAACAACCTCTGGGTGTCGCTGGCGAACGCGATGGGCGTGCCGATGACCACCTTCGGAGAGCCTTCGTTCGAGTACCAGTACATCGGCGAGTCGACGCGGTGGCAGTGGTCGACCATTCGCCGGCTCACCGTGGGCCCGCTGGCGCAGCTGTAGAGCGTCGTTCAGCGCTAGGTGCCGATGTCGGCCCAGCTGGGTGACGCGGCGAACGCGGCGTGAATGAGGCCCACGTGCGAATACGCCTGGGGGAAGTTGCCCCACATCGTGCCGGTGGTCGGCGCCACGTCTTCCGCCAGCAGGCCCAGCGGCGCGTTGACGCTCGAGAGCCGCTGCAGCACGCCGCGCGCCTCGGCCATTCGGCCCAGCCGCGCCAGCGCTTCAACCAACCAGAAGGTGCAGAGCATGAAGGCCACCTGCGGTACGCCGAAGCCGTCGTTGGTGCGGTAGCGGCGCAGCCAGCGGTTGTGCTCCAGGTCGGCGCGCACCACGTCGACGGTGGCGTGGAGCCGCGGGTCGTCGGCCGGCAAGAAGCGCAGCGGCACCGCCTGGAGGAGCGCCGCGTCGACCTCGAGCCCGCCGTAGTCGGCCACCAGGCAGCCGCGTTTGGGGTGCACCGCGCGCTGGAGAATCTCCTCTCGAATGCGCACCGCCGCGTCGGCGAACGAGGCCGCCTCAGACGGGCGGTGGAGCGCCGCGATGTGGGCCATGCGGTCGGCTCCGGCCCAACACATCAGCGCGCTGAAGGTCTGCGGCCGCCACTCGGTGCGAAACTCCCAAATGCCTGCGTCGGGCGTGCCCGCGAGCGCAATGGCCTTGCGCCCCAGCCGCGTCACCAGATCGAGCAGCGACGGCGTCACATGGTCGCGGAACCGCGCGTCGAGGAACAGCGGCGTCAGCGCCAACACCAGCTCGCCGTACACGTCGTGCTGCTGGTGGAGCGCCGCCCCGTTGCCCACCCGCACCGGCCCGTGCCCCTCGAAGCCCGGCCAGTCGGTGAGAATCGACTCCTCGAGGTCGCGCTTGCCGTCGATTCGGTACAGCGGCGCCATGTTCAGGTCGGGTGACGAGGCCACCAGGTTCAGCAGGTACTGAAGAAACTGCTCCCGCTCCTCGAAGTGCCCCACCAGCCGAAACGCCCCCAGCGCGTACGCCGCGTCGCGCAGCCAGCAGTAGCGGTAGTCCCACGTGCGCCCCGAGCCCGGCGCCTCGGGAATCGAGGTGGTGAGCGCGGCGACGATGGCCCCGGTGTCTTCGAAGCAGTGCAGCTTGAGCGCCAGCGCCGAGCGAATGACCTCGTCTTGGTACGTCGGGGGAATGTCGCACTGCTTCACCCAGTGCTGCCAGTGCCGCACCGTCTGGGTGAGGAAGCGGTCGCACAGCGCCTCGAGCGGCTCTTCGACGGGCGCGCCCCACGACAACACGAAGTGGCGGCGCTCGGTCAACGCGAAGGGGGCCCCGTCGAGGTACGAGAGCGAGGCGTCGGTGGTGAGCCGCAGCTCCGCCGGGTACCCGTGGAACGTGACGTGGTGCGAGCCGAGCTCGAACGTGGGCGCCTGGCGCGTCCACCCCAGCACCGGCTGGCAGGCCACCGTGACCCGCGGCGTGCCCGAAAGCGGCTCGACGATGCGCACCAGCTTGGCCGGGCGAAACGTGCGCTCGTGCTGCACGAAGCGCGGCGCGAAGTCGATGACGCGGAAAGCGCCGTCGGGGCCCTCGAAGCGCGTCTCGAGCACGTTGGTGTTGGGCAGGTACCGCTGCACCCCGGGCCGCTGATCGGCGGCGCCGATGGTGAAGTGGCCCCCGCCCTTGGCGTCGAGCAGCGCCCCGAACACCGGAGGCGAATCGAAGCGCGGCAGGCATGACCACACCATCGCCCCGTCGCGCCGGACCAACGCGGAGATTTGGCAGTTGCCGATGAGTCCCAGCTCGTCGAGAGGCATGGTTTGCAGTATATGGTTTGCTAGCAAACAAGAAAGTGCACAGGTGAAATCCATGCAGCGAGCGCTTCGGTTTTTGGCGGTATTGGTGGCCGCGTTGGCGGTGCTCACCGCGGTCGGTGATTGGGGCGTGACTCGGGTCATTCGCGGGTGGTTCGACAAAGACCTGCGGCTGCGCACGTCGCTCGCCGTGGCCTCGGCCCGGCAGAGCCTCACCACCCACTGGTCGACCGACCGGCGCGCGCTCGAGACCAGCCTCGGCGACATCACCCGCGATGAGCGCATCATGGGCGCGGCGGCGTGCTCCTCGAGCGGAGGGCTGCTGGCGGCGACCGACGCGTTCGTCTCCATTCTGTCGTGTGACGAGGCCCTGGCGAAGCTGGCCGAGGCCAACGGCGACGTGGTGACGGTGACCGCCGACCTCCCGGCTGGGCGCGCGCAACTTGCCGCGACGGCGCTGCGGGCCAGCGACGACACGTTGCTGGGCGCCGTGCTGTTGGTGCACGACCTGCGGTTCGTCGACCGCCGCGAGTCAACCACCCGCGAGCTGCTGCTGGGCATGTTCTTCGTGCTCTCGCTCGCCGCCAGCATCATCACCTTGGTGGCGGCGCGGCTCGCGTGGAGGGGGTGGACCACGGAGCTCCAGCGCGCGCTCTCCGGCCACGGCGCCAAGGAGTTCCAGCCGCTCGTGCACGACGTGCGTTCGCTCGTCGACCGCCTGGTGCAAGAAGGCCAACGTGAAGCGCGCTCGGGCCCGTGGAACGCCGAACGCCTGCGCGGGGCGCTGATGCAGCACCTCCAGGGAGAGCGGGTGGTGGTGCTGGCCAACCGCGAGCCGTACATCCACGAGAAGCAGGGCGACATGGTGCGGGTGCTCCACCCGGCGAGCGGGTTGGTGACGGCGCTCGAGCCGGTGATGCGCGCCTGCTCGGGGACCTGGGTTGCTCACGGCAGCGGCACCGCCGACCGGCAGACCGCCGACGCGCAGGGCCACGTACGGGTGCCTCCAGGCGAGGAGTCGTACCTCGTTCGCCGGGTGTGGCTGACGGAAGAGGAGGAGCGCGGCTACTACTACGGGTTCTCCAACGAGGGCCTCTGGCCGCTGTGCCACGTTGCGCACACCCGCCCGGTGTTCCGCTCGAGCGACTGGCAGCACTACGTGGCCGTCAACCAGCGCTTCGCCGACGCGGTGTGCGACGAGGTCGACCGCGACGACCCCATCGTGCTGGTGCAGGACTACCACTTCGCGTTGGCGCCGCGGATGATCCGCGAGCGGCTGCCGCGCGCCAGCATCATCACGTTCTGGCACATCCCCTGGCCCAACGCGGAGCGCTTCGGCATCTGCCCGTGGCGCGAAGAGCTCATCTCCGGGCTGATGGGCTCGAGCATCTTGGGCTTTCACACGCAGCAGCACTGCAACAACTTCATCGACTCGGTCGACGCCTTCATGGAGAGCCGCATCGACCGCGAGACTCACGCCGTGGTGCAGGGCGCGCGGAGAACGCTGGTGCGCCCGTACCCCATCTCCATCGAGTGGCCGGTGCGCTGGCTCGACGACGTGGCCTCGGTGGACGAATGCCGGGTCTCGGTGCGCAAGGAGCTGGGGCTCCCGGCCGACACGTTGCTCGGCGTGGGCGTCGACCGCCTCGACTACACCAAGGGCATCGAGGAGCGGCTGCTGGCCGTCGACGCGCTGCTGACCCGCCACCCCGAATTCATCGGCCGCTTCGTCTTCGTTCAGCTCGCCGCGCCGAGCCGCACCAAAATCGCGCGCTACCAGGAGCTGAACGACCAAGTGGAGCGCGTGGCCGCCACCATCAACGCCAAGTGGGGAAAAGGCGACTACCAGCCCATTCGCTTGCTCCGCACCCACCACGAGCCGGCGCAGGTGTTCCGCTACTTCCGCGCGGCGGAGCTCTGCTACGTGAGCAGCCTGCACGACGGTATGAACCTGGTCGCCAAGGAGTTCGTCGCCGCGCGCACCGACGAGGCCGGTGTGTTGGTCCTGAGCCAGTTCACCGGCGCCGCGCGAGACCTCACCGAGTCGCTGGTGGTGAACCCGTACGACCTCGAGCAGTCGAGCGACGCGCTGGCGGCGGCGCTCCGCATGCCGTTGGCCGAGCAGCGGGAGCGCATGCAGTCGATGCGGCGCATGGTGTCGGAATTCAACGTCTACCGCTGGGCAGGGCGCATGCTCATCGACGCCGCTGAGCTGAGGCGGCGTGAGCGCACCAGCGGTCGGCTCTCGGCCTCGCGCATGGCGGCGCGGCTGGTGGGGGCGAGCTCATGAACGACCTGCTGACAGCGGCGCAAGCGGGGGTGCTGCGGCAGGTGGCTTGGTCGCGGGTGTTGGTGGCCTTCGACTTCGACGGCACGTTGGCGCCCATCGTCGAGCGGCACGACGCGGCGCAGCTGCGGCCAGCGACGGCGAAGCTGCTCCGCGAGGTGTGTGAGCGATACCCGTGTGCGGTCATCTCGGGGCGGAGCCGGGCCGACGTGGAGCGGCGGTTGGCTGGCGTGCCGGTGCGCGCGGTGGTGGGCAACCATGGCTTGGAGCCAGGGCTGTACCAGTCACGTTTCGCGAAGGCGGCGGCGGCGCTGAGGCCTCGGCTCGAGCGGGCCTTGGCGCCGTTCGCCGGCGTGGAGGTGGAGGACAAGCGGTATTCGCTCGCGGTTCATTACCGGCGCTCGCGGAAGAAACGGGAGGCGCGGGCTGCCATCTACGCCGCGGTGGAGGCCCTCGGTGGCTCTCAGCGAATCATTCCCGGCAAGCTGGTGGTGAACGTGCTTCCCGGCGACGCGCCGCACAAGGGTGATGCGCTCCTGCGCCTGCGCAACGAGATGAAGGCCGACACGGCGATCTACGTGGGCGACGACATCACCGACGAAGACGTGTTTCAGCTCGATGAGCCGGGGCGGTTGGTCTCGGTGCGGGTGGGCCGAAGCCGGAGCTCAGCGGCCGAATACTTCGTGCGCGACCAGCGGGCCGTCGACACGTTGTTGCGCAGACTGGTGCTCCTGCGCCAAGCCTCGGCCCACGCATGAGTTCGAGTGACGACGTGTCGGCCTGGGCGGTGCTGCAGCACATCTGGCGGTTGAACCACGCCATGGCGCGGACCTCGAAGGTACTCGCCGTGCGCGGTGGGCTGACCACACAGCAGCGAACATTCCTCCGCTACATCGGGCGCTTCCCCGGCGTGACGCCGTCGCAGATGTGCGAGCAGCTCCACCTCGACGCGGCCACGGTGTCTCTGGCGTTGCAGCGCTTGGAGGGCAGGGGGTGGATCGAACGGCGGCGCAGCTCGCGCGACAAACGCCGGGTGACCGTCGGCCTCACCGCCGCGGGCCGGAAGCTCGACCTCTCCGTCGTCGACGGGCTGGAGCAGGCGATCGAGACTGGTCTTCATCGGCTTTCACCCCGCGACGTAAAGACAACCCTCGCCGCCCTCTCCGCCCTGGCTGACGCCGTCGGGGGTCCGGGCAACATTTAGGTGCCAGACACGTTGTACAGAGACACGTTGTACAGAAGAGAAGGCCTGAAGGACCAAGGAGGGAAGGTGGTGGTCCAGTGTCCGGTGCGGAATCGTGCTGAAGCCTGTGCAAATGCGGCGACCCAAGTCGCGCGTGCCGCCAAGAATTCACGTCGAAGTTCGGTTGTCGTTGAGTGACAGGGAGGCCGCGGAGACGTCTTGCAGCGCAAGGGTCTGCTGTGCGGCGCTTGTTGCGCTACTGCTGCGGCCCCCATGACTGTTCGATGTACCTCTGCGCCTTCCGCTGCGACGTCATCAACAATTGCCTTCACGCGCCGCTGGCGCTCCGTCTGGGGCAGCGCCTCCCAGCAGGGCAGCGGCGTTAGCTTGAGCGCGACTTCTTCAGACCATCTCGGGTCCCATTCGTTTTCGCCGCCCTCGAGCAACTCGCCTTTCTTCCACCTCCGCGCCCAGCGGAAGAAAGGGTAGCGCTCGACGTCGCCAGCCAAGAGTTGAGGCAGGCACGAGAGCCCGGGCCACTCTGCTGGGTGACGGACGAGGCCCTCCTTCACTCCGTGGGCAAGGATGTAGCGAAGTCGGCCGATGGAAGCTGCGTCGTCTAAGACGGGCTCTGCCGAAAAACGTCGATGCCACAGGCTGCCAGTCCAATGGGAAAGGCGGCCGATTTTGCGAGCGGCGTTACCGAGGAAGTACTGCATGAAGGACGACAACGTGGCGCCCCGTGCCGTCACCAACAGATGCACGTGATTCGAAGCGGCGACGAAGGCGTGAATCTCGACGCCAGTCAGCCCAGCCGCGCGCGCCAGGACACCTCCGAGGGTGGCGTTCACCCGTGGAGATGGCGTCAGCAGAAGGCGGGCCTGAAATGTGCGCGCCGTGACGAAATACAAACCTGTGTCCGAGTACATCCGAGGTAACCGCGCCATGTCCCCATCCCTCCACGCCCGTCCTCCCCGAAGTATGGCTGGGAGGTCTGACATCAGGGCGCGGGGCTCGACGTGGTGAGGTACAAAGTGTGTGACACCGAGCCTCGGGGGGGCGCCTCGGGGGGGCGCTACCGACCGCGTGTCACCGGCTCCGAGGGCAACTCGGTGCCCAACACTTTTTCCACGCGTTGGCGAAAGGCGTCGTCCGCCGGCGCGGT
>JAEUJT010000467.1 GCA_016793525.1 Archangium sp.
TCGAAAACCACAGCCCGCTGCTGCCGCTCGACTCCGACCTGCGGTGGAACCAGTGCGCGCCCGCTGATCAACAGGTCGACCCAGCGGCGCTCGGCGGCGCTCGAGCGGTGCTGACCAACCTGAGCCCGACGGGTCGCCTCGAGGTGACCATTCCTCGGCACACGTTCGCGCTCCGCACGGTGTTCGGCGGCTACCCGCGGCGCAAGAGCGTCACGCACGACGCCAAGCTCCACACGGTCATCATCGAGCCCGACGAGCAGCGGCTGATGGTGGTGTGGCACAGCCACCTGGGCCTGGGCCGCGCCGTCGACGACATCGACCACACCATCGTGCTCGAGGGCGAGGGCACCAATGGGTGACCCGACCACCCGCGGCGTGCGCATCGTCGGCGTCGGCGCCCGCACGCCCATCGGGTTGCGCGCCTCGTTGGCCGCGGCCGCGGTACGCGCCGGCATCTGCCGCATCGCCGAGCACCCGACCGCGCTCGATCGCGCCACCGAGCCATGTATGGTCGCGATGGACCGCTCGCTCAAGGCCACCGAGCGGCGAGAGCGCCTGTGTGAGCTCGTCACCGCCGCGCTCGACGAGGCGCTCGAGACAGTGGCCGTCGCCGCGACCGATCGCGTGCCGGTATTCCTCGCGCTCCCCGAAGAGGGGCCCTTCTTCTCGAAGGCCGACGCCACCTTCGTGGCGACCCACGTCAAGCGGCACCTCGACGCCAGGCTCGACGTGACGGTCGACCCGATGCCGCAGGGCAACGCCGCTGGGCTGCTGGGGTACCGCCGCGCAACCGAGGCGCTCAAGGGCACCAAGAAGGCGCTCGCCATCGTCGCCGGCGTCGATTCGCAGATCGACGAGGCCTTTTTGACCACCCTCGACAGCGCCGGGCGCCTGATGTCGAGCGCCAACCGGTGGGGCTACCCCCCCGGCGAAGGCGCCGGCGCGGTGGTGCTCTCGAACGTGAGCTTGCCTGGAACGACGGGCGACTTGGCGTACCTCCGCTCGGTGGGCATCGCCGAAGAGCGAAGCCTCATCGCCACCGACAGCATCTGCATCGGCGCGGGCCTGACCGCCGCGTTCAAAGAAGCGCTCGCCACGTTGCGGTCTCCCGAAGAGACGGTGAGCTTCGTGTATTGTGACATCAACCCCGAGCGCTACAGAATCTCCGAATACCTGTACGCTGCAATGCGTGTACAACAGAAGCTCCCCGAGCCAACCGAATACATCGCACCGGTCGACTGCTGGGGTGACACCGGGGCGGCGACGATTCCCCTGCTGACCGCGCTGGCGGTGGCTGCCGGGCAACGCGGCTACGCCCGGGGTCCCCTGCCGATGCTCTGGGCCAGCTCGGAGTCAGGCCTGCGGGGCGCCGCGGTGCTCGAGCTGCCTTCGACGACGACGAGGTCGGCCTCATGACGCGCTCACACTTCACCGCTTGTTCGCGAGGGTAATTTCCATGCCCAACTCATCGAGCCCAGCCACGCTGCAGGCGCCCGGAAACCTGGGTTTGGCCGGGAACCCGAAAGAAGAAAACAAGAAGGCCGAACACGCCGACCACAACCTCGAGAAGCGCAAAGAAGAGAAAGAAGAAATCATCATCGAGTGCAGCCACGATCACCGCCGGCCGCACCCGAAGGAGCGCTTCCTGGAGATCGTCGCGCGCGAGCCGCCGGGCAAGCGATCGCACCCGCCCGGAAAAGGGGCCGACGTGCAGCAGCTCAGCACCGACATGCGCAAGTCGGGCATGCACTTTCACCCCGAGAAGATTCGCCTCAAGTCGACCTTCGACCGGCCGGTCGACTGGGAGTGGTACCCGGTTCCGTCAGGGGCCGTGCACTATTCCGACGGGAAGAACCCGACCAAGGTGCAGAAGCGCCGCACGACGTCGCCCAACGATGCCATTTTGTTCGAGATCAAGGCGCACTGGCTGAAACGCTGGCGTGTGTTGTCGTTGATCGGCAAGGGCCTCAACGAGTGGCGCATCGTCGCCAAACCTGAAAACCAAGAAGAACGAATTTATACAATCATCGAATATCCCGGAGATACGCTCGCGATTTATCTCCGCTACGAAATTCCCTCTCACCACGAAGAGAAGAAGAAGCCCGGCGGCCATGGTGGCGGTGGTCACGGCGGCGGCGGTCACGGGGCGAGAACGCTCGGTTCCACGCCCCACAAGGCCCCGGCGGCCCCAGGTTCGGCGCTGCAGCCGATGGTCCTCGGCAAGGCGCCGGCGACGATGCTCGACAACATGAACCTGTCGTATTCCTGGCTGCCCCAGGAGCCGCTCGCGCTGAAAGACGGGCTCCTCGGCCACCTCGAGCGGCTGGCGGACTACACCAACGGCGTGCAGAAGGTCCTCGACAAGGTGGCGTCACCTTCGGGCCTCGAGGTGGGGAAGCCAAAGGCGCACTTCTTTCCCTTCGTTCAGCTCAGCATGCACGCCGGGTATTATGAACATTCTGACCACCGGGTGTACCTGGGCGTCGCCGCGAAGTTGTTCCTCGAGGTGTTCGGTGGCGAGTTCGAGATTCTCTTCGGGCCAATGGCATACATCCCCTCGTGGATCCGCCAGTACCTCGACAGTTACCTGAAGATCGGGTTGTACCTTCGCCTCTATGGCGCCGTCGGGCTCGAGGCCGAGTGGGCCCGCGTCGGCCCCGAGAAGGGCGATGACAAGAAGGCGCTCATCGTGCACGGAGACCTCGGGCTCAAGATCGGCGCCGAGATCGTCTTCTGGAAGAAAGACGTGATCCACGTCGACATCGGCGGTGGCGCCACGATGCGCGTGCAGGCCGAGCTCGAGAAGCACCACGGCGTCGAGTTCATTTTCAAGATCGTCTGGTTCGGGTTGGTCGTCGAGGTGCTCATCGAGATTCCCTGGGGTATTTCGTACAGCAATATTTGGCGCGTCGTCGACGGCGGCACGTTGGTCGAGAAGAAGTGGCCGGCCCACCACGGCGGAGGGCACGGCGCTGAAGAGGAGCACCACGGGCCGCCCCCCGGCGGCTACGAAAGTTGGGGCAGCGAATGACAGAACAGGCACCCCACCTGTTGCACATTCTTCGCATCGACTCGAAGGGGCTCCGCGCCCGGGTCGAGGTGAACGGGTTCGAGATCTTCTTAGAGCCGAACGCGAAGGAGCGTCTGCTCGAGACAAAGCTCAACCACCTGGT
>JAEUJT010000515.1 GCA_016793525.1 Archangium sp.
CGGCACCTCGGAGTCGTACGAATACGGCGTGCCGTGCGACGTGCCCCGGGGCTCCGATTCCAAAACGTGGAACGGCTTCAGCACCATCACCACATCGCCCGATCGCTCCGGGTACCAGCCGTGGCGGAGCGCCGCGCCGAAGCCAGCCGCCTCGGCCGTTGCCAGGTCATCGCGCGCCACCGCAAACGCCACGTCAGGCAGCTTGGCCAGAAACGCCGCCGCCGCGCGCCGCACCACCGCGCCGTCGAGCTTCTTGTCGGCGATGGCCTTGAGGTCGAGGTAGACGTCGGTCTCTTCGATCGCGAGCACCGCGTTGGCCACGCCCAGCTTCGCCAGCTCGTCGTTGAGCGCCTTCTCGATCGTCGTCGGCGCCACGCGAACGCCGTCGAGCCCCAGCGCCGCCCACTCCTCGGGGAGCGCCGCGCCGCCGTGGTCGCCGGAGATCATGATCACCAGGTTCTGCTTGCCGCCGGCCGCGCGCTCCGCAGCCGTGAAGAGATCGCCCAGGCTCTTGTCGAGCTTGGTCAAGTGATCTTGCATCTCCCACGAGGTGGGGCCGTACAGGTGGTACGTGCGATCGAGCGGAGAGAGCGAGATCGACAGCAAGTCAGGCACGTCGTCTTTGCCGAGCTGGTTGGCCTCGATCGCCGCCTTGGCGAACTCCACCAACACGTCGTTCATGAACGGCGACGACGCCAGCGCCGAATACGACTGGGGCCCCGGCCCCGGCAGCCCACCCGTCAACCCGTGGGGGAAGGTGCGGCCCATGCCGTACCAGTCGCTCTCGAGCGGGCGATCGTCTTCGCCCAGCATGTCTTTCGGTGAGCCGCTGAGCTCCCATCGCTTGGCGTGGTACCCGTCGGGCAGCTTCTTGTCGTTGAAGCCCTTCACCCAGGCCGGCGCTTCCTTGAGGTACCACGTGCCGGTGACGAAGCGGCCCTGCGGCTCGTGGAACCACCAGGCCTCGCCCAGCTTGCCGCCCATGGCGATGGCCGCGCGCGCCTTGCCCGCGATGGAGATGGCCTTCCCCACGCTCCCGGTGCTGGCGCGGAGCCGATCGCTCACCGTCTCCGCCAGCAGGTTCGCAGGTGACGCGTCATCGAGGCCCAGCGGCGCGTCAAGCACCGGGTGGCCGGGGTCGACGAACACCGGCTCGAGCTTCCCGGTGGAGCGGTTGATGATCCGGTTGCCGACGATGCCATGGCGCCAGGGGTACGCGCCGGTGGCGAGGGTGGTGTGGCCTTCAGCCGTCACGCACTCCGCGACCTCGTAGCGAACCACCGGCACCACCGCGCCGTCGGAGCTCACGCGACCCAAACCCGCCTTGAAGCGCGCGCGGTTGCGCTGGAACACGTCGCTGCCGAAGGAGTCGAGGCTGACGAAGAG
Organism: Archangium sp.; assembly: GCA_016793525.1. The sequence goes on from JAEUJT010000515.1 coordinate 1,387, forward strand.
CGCGAGCCGCGGAGGCTTCGCCCACGCCGTGCCCATGCTCAAGACGATGGCCGCCGCCAGCAGTCGAATCATGGGACCGCGTTTTTGCACGCCTGGTCGAACGGGCCTTCGAAAATCGAAACCTCCCTCGGGCACCAAGTGGTACGAGGTCGGAGAAATGGACCGTAACCTCGCCCTCGAAGTCGTCCGCGTCACCGAAATGGCCGCCATCGCCTCCGCCCGGTTGATGGGGCGCGGCAACAAAAACGAATCTGACCAGGCCGCCGTCGACGCCATGCGCAAGGGCTTCGACTCGCTCAACGTCGACGGCGTCGTCGTCATCGGCGAAGGCGAGCGCGATGAAGCACCTATGCTCTACATCGGCGAGCGCGTCGGCCGCGCCGGCGAGGGGCTCTCCGCCGTCGACATCGCGCTCGATCCACTCGAGGGCACCAACCTGTGTGCCTACGGCCGCCCGGGCGCGATCTCCGTCGTGGCGCTCGCCAACCGTGGCAACCTGCTCAACGCCCCCGACACCTACATGGAGAAGATCGCCGTCGGCCCGCGCGCCAAGGGCTGCATCGACCTCTCCAAGACGCCCACCGCGAACCTGCAGGCGATCGCCAAGGCGATGAATCGCCTCGTGTCCGAGCTGACCGTGGTGATCCTCGATCGCGATCGCCACCTCGAGCTGATCAAAGAAGTGCGGCTGGCCGGCGCGCGCGTGCGGCTGATCGAAGACGGCGACGTGGCCGGCGGTGTCTCCACCTGCTTCGAAGAGAGCGGCGTCGACGTGTTGATGGGCATCGGCGGGGCGCCCGAGGGCGTGATCACCGCCGCGGCCATTCGCTCGTGCGAAGGTGACATGCAGGGCCGTCTCAAGTGGCGCAACGACGACGAGCGGGCCCGCGCCGCGAAGATGGGCATCACCGAGCAAGACCGCATCTACACCGCCGACGAGCTCGCCAAGGGCGACGTGATGTTCGCGGCCACCGGCGTCACCTCGAGCGACTTTCTGCGCGGCGTGCGCTTCTTCGCCCACGGCTGCGAGACCCACAGCGTGGTGATGCGCTCCAAGACCGGCACGGTGCGACACATCACCGCGACGCACCACTTCGACAAGAAATCCATTTGAGCTGAGATCACTGGTACTTTCGCTTCGACTTTTCCTTCACCCATTCGAGGAGCCACTCCGATGCCCGCTGCGCAGCGCACCGTCGTCTTCAACGCCCCCATGGAGAAGTGCTTCGCCGTCATCTCCGACTACGAGCGGTACCCTGAGTTTTTGCCCGAGGTGAAGAAGATCAAGACCTCGAACCGCCGCGGCAACGAAGTCGACGTGCAGTACGAGGCCCAGGTGGTGAAGGTCATCAAGTACACCGTGCACATGAAAGAAGAGAAGCCGAGCAAGGTCTCGTGGACCTTCATCGACGGTGAGTTCATGAAGGACAACAAGGGCGGCTGGGTGCTCGAGGCGATCAGCGACTCGCAGACCCGCGGCACCTACTCGATCGAGGTGGCCGTCGGCGCCCTGGTGCCCAAGAGCATCGTCAACGCGCTCGTCGACACCCAGCTCCCCACGCTGCTCGAGAACTTCAAGAAGCGCATCGAGTCGCAGCCTTGACTACCTAGGCGTTCGAGCGATTTCAGGCAGTTGAGCAAGACCACAGCGGGTTGATGCACGCGTTGGCCTGGTTAGAATGAATTCACGAGGGCCGGCTGTTCAGGAGTCACCATGCTCGACGCGTTCATCATTCATGAGATTCGACGCCGCGAGCACGAGAAGGCTCAGCGCGAGCGCCAGCGGCCGTCGATTCAACTGCCGCTGCACTCCGACGACGACCGGGCCGACGACGAGCGCCAGGGTGAGTCTGACGAGAAGCCGGGCGGCGTGGTTCAGATCGACCTCTGAGTCGCGCGACCTATGAACCGGCTCGAGGCGCTCTTCGCCCGGAGTCGGCGCAAACCCATCACCGTTGTCTACGACGAGGCCTACCGGCTTCCGCTCTCTGGGGCGGAGGCTGTGGCCATGCCCATCGAGACGCGCCGCTGTGACGATGCGCTCTCCTACGCACTCCACCAACGCGCGTTTTCCGAGCGCCACGTCGTCGCGCCGACACCCATCAGCTACGAGGCGCTCAGCCGGGTGCACACCGCGGCGTACCTGGAGTCGCTGCAAGATCCACTGACGCTGGCCCGCATCTTCGCGGTTGATCCGAGCGACGTGTACGTCGACGAGCTGCTGCGCACCGTGCGCCTCGCCTGCGGGGGCACGTTGTGGGCGGCGCGGCACACGCTCGCCACCAAGCGCCCGACGATGAACTTGTTGGGCGGCTTCCACCACGCGGCGCCAGACAGGGGTGGCGGCTTCTGCGCGGTCAACGACATGGCCGTGGCCATCGCCGCCCTGAGGGCCGAGGGGTTCACCGGAAGGGTCGCGGTGCTCGACTTCGACTGCCACCCGCCCGACGGCACCGCCGCGTGTCTCGGGCATGATCCCTCGGTCTGGCTCGGCTCGGTCTCCGGTACGTCGTGGAGCGAGCTCGACGGCGTCGACGACGTGGTGCTGCCCGAGGGCTCCACCGACGAGCCGTACCTCGAGGCGGTACAGACGCTGCTCACCCGCATGCCCGACGTGCAGCTCGTCTTCGTGCTCGCCGGCGGTGACGTGCTGGCCGGAGATCGCCTCGGCACGTTGAAGCTTTCGCTCCATGGCGTGCGCCGGAGAGATCTGCTCGTCATCGAGCGCCTCGGCTCGCTGCCTCAGGTGTGGCTCCCCGCGGGGGGCTATTCGGCTCACGCGTGGAAGGTGCTTGCCGGCACCGCTTTAGCGCTGGCGTTTCGAAGCACGACCCCCATCTCCACCGACGCCGACCCGCTCGCGTCGCGCATGTCGCGCATCGCCCGCTCGCTGCCCAGCGAGTCGCTCAGCGGAGAAGAAGACACTGTCACCGACGCTGACATCGCCGAGGCGCTGAGCGGACGTCGCGCCGGGCCCCCGAAGCTGCTCGGTTTCTACACGGCAGAGGGGCTGGAGTTCGCGCTCGAGCAGTACCGCATCTTGCCGTTGCTCCGCCGCCTCGGGTTCGACGAGCTGCACGTGGTGATCGACCGCGCGGGGCTGGCCGATCGTGCGCGCCTGATGGGTCGCGACACCACCCGAGATACGCCGGTGACGCTGGTGCAGCTCGAGGTCGAGCGTCGGCGAGTGGGTGACGGCACGTTTTTGTTCGTGAACTGGCTGTCGATGCGCAACCCGCGCGCGCAGTTCAGCTCCACGCGCCCGAAGCTGCCGGGCCAGGAGACGCCGGGCCTCGGGCTCGCCAAGGAGATGACGCAGCTCCTCGGTCTGATGGCCAAGCGCCTGGTGCTCGACGGCGTGGCCTTCCAGCCCAGCTGGTTTCACATGGCGTTTACCGCGCGGCACACGGCGCGCTTCCTCTCGCCCGAGCGCCAGGGGCGGTTCGAGGCGTTGGTGCGCGATCTCCGTACCCTGCCGTTGCTTGTCTCCACCCGAGCCGTCGCCGAGGGGCGGGTGCTGCTCAACGGCCAGCCGTACACCTGGGAGGCGAACGAGATGATCGCCTGGCGCGAGCTGCGCGAAGACCCGGCCTACGGCGCGGCCGTTGCGCACGAACGCGAGCGCTGTCACTTCACCGTCGTCCCTTCCCCTGGAGCCCCGTCATGACCGCACCTGCTGGCGTTTCGATGAGCGCACGTCTCTCCGGCCTTCGCGCTGAGCTGACCCATGGCCCGAGCGGCACGGTTATCGTCACGGTGCCTCCCACCGACAACGGGGGCGACGGCAGCAGCTTCTCGCCGACCGATTTGTTCTCCGTTTCCATCGCCACGTGTGCGCTCACCACCATGGCCCTTCAGGCGGCGAGAGAGGGCCTGAGCTGGGGCGACGCCACCGCCGAGGTGGTCAAGGTCATGGCCGGCCCTCCGCGGCGTGTCGGCCAGGTGTCGTTGCGCTTCGCCATGCCGGCCGGGGTGAAGGCCGAGCACCGTTCGCGCCTCGAGACCATCGCGCGGGAGTGCCCAGTGATGCGCAGCATTCACCCCGAGCTGCAGGTGCCGATGAGCTTCAGCTACCCGTGACTGAGGTGACCCGCGTGCATCCCAAGCGCACGGTGGCGGCGGGTGTCGCCCTTCTCGTCGCTGCCGCCGTGTGGGTGCTCGGCGGCGTCTGGTTGGCGTCCCGGCACCACGGTGAACCGGCTTCGCCAGAAGAGGCCGCGGCGCTCGCGCGAAGAGGCCTCGACGTGTTCGTGATCGCGGGAACGGTGGCATCGCTCCATGTGGCCATCGCCGCTCTCCACTGGAGAACCTCGTGGGGGCGCTTGCTCACGGCGACGGCGGGCGCGCTCTACCTCGTCAGCGCGATCAGGTCGGTGGGTGAGTTCACGCAGCGTGAGTCGAGCGGAGGCGCCTTTCCCATGTACGCGGTCGGCGCGACGGTCCTCGCGGTGCTCATGATGTTCGGGGCGTTCCCCGCGAACCAGCGGCGCACTGCGCATCGGGTTGAGCCAGCCACGCACTCGGCCGACTCGACGCCAGCTCCACGCGCTCGCTCCGAGTAGCCTGACGCGTCGCCTGTTGGAGCGGTGACGCAGCGAAGAACGCCACGGCTCCTGTCAGGTGCCGACGGTGCGGGCGCGCGGCGGGGTGACCGACGGAGCCACCAGGCGCAGCTGGCCCGACGAGGCGGTGAAGCTCTTCGCGTCGACCTCGCGCTCCAGGTACGTGTACCCGGTGAGCCCCGCCTCGTAGTGCCGGAGGATCTGCCGCG
>JAEUJT010000516.1 GCA_016793525.1 Archangium sp.
GCCGCGCAGGCCAAGGAGAATGGTGAGGCCCTCAAGTTGGAGTGGCAGAAAGACGTGCCCGACGCCGCCCGGGTGCACGCGATGGTCGACGCTCAGCTGGCGGCCGTGCAGCGCTTCGCCCATTCGCTCGCCGACACCGCGCTCGAGGTTCACCGCATGCTGACGCCGGAGCAGCGCGCGCACGTCTCCAAGCGGCTCGCGAAGCACGAGCAGAAGCCCCACAAGGAACGCTGACGCGGGTGCCTCCGGGAAGCGCGCTCGGTGTGCGGCGTCGACGCGCAATGTCGCTTCTGACGCGAAGGGGCCTCGTGTAGGGCCGGCGGCGTGCCTGTCTCTCCGTCGGTCCTCGTCGCTTTGATGGTGGTGGCCGGCGTGGCGGGCTTCATCGACGCCATCGCCGGAGGAGGCGGGCTGCTCACCGTGCCAGCGCTGCTGAACACGGGGCTGCCGATCCACACTGTCTTCGGCACCAACAAGGGCGCGTCGGTGTTCGGCGCGGCGACCGCGCTCTACCGCTACTGGAGGGCGGGCGCGGTCGACCTTCAGCGAGCGCGCGTACTCCTCGTGGGTGGTTTCCTCGGTTCGCTGGCCGGGGCAGGGGCGATGACCTTCGTCGACCCGGCGGTGCTCAGGCCGCTGGTGTTGGTGCTGCTGGTGGTGGCCGGGGTGGTGGTGGTCTTCATTCGCCGCCCGACCGCGGTGCAGTCGGCCGTCGCGCACGCCGCGGGAAAGGCGGCCGGCATCGCGCTCCTGCTCGGCGCGTATGACGGCTTCTTCGGCCCGGGAACCGGCACGTTTCTCTTCGTGGCGATGACGCTGGTGCTCCGACTCGATGCAACGTCGGCCACCGGCCACGCGAAGGTGGTGAACTTCGCCTCGAACGCGGCGGCGGTGGTGGTGCTGGCTGCGGCTGGCCGCGTGGCGTGGGCCATTTCACTGCCCATGGCGCTCGGCCAATTCATCGGAGCCTCGTTGGGCGCCCGGGTCGCGCTCCGCCACGGCGAGCGGTTGATCCGCCTGGTGGTACTCGCCGTGGTGATCGCGCTGGTGGCGAAGCTCGCCACCGATCTGCTGGCGTCGTCGCGCTAGCGCGCAAACAAACTCGTCGCGCTAGCGAGCGCAGACGAACGACTGGGCCTCGGGCGACTGAGCGCGGGCGAGCAGCTGTTGGCGCGCCTCGGCGTCGAGCCGAACGATCTGCCAGTGGCCGTCGTCGAGCAGGGCGAGCGCGGTCTCGGGCGTCACCGCTCCGCTGCGAATCAGCTGCTCGAGCTCGGCCAGCGCCAGCTTCTGCTGCTCGGCGCCGAGCTGCTGGAACCGCGGGTTGTCGTTGAGCGCGTACGTCTTCGACAGCGAGTCGTTCGTGTCGTTGAACGGGAACTGGTCGCCGAGCAGCACCACGAGCAGCGCCTGAATCGGGAACGTGGCCACGTCGATGACGAAGGTGATGGGCAGCAAGAACACGCCCGTCGTCTTGCGATCGTTGTACGTCGGGCGGCGCGAGGTGATGCCCAAGAAGGCGCGATCGACCAGCCGAGACATCATGCACCCGGTGTTGAGGACGGCGAAGGCGACGGTGACGGCGACGAGACGCACGAAGCGGCTGCGCATACGGAGGCTCCCAAAGAGGTTCGGCGAGATGACTGGCTCGAATTGTGTGAGCCGGTTGCCCTCGGGATCAAGAGAATCACCGCAGGTTGCGACTGCTACAGGGGTGTGTCTTCAGGCGACCGCAGGGGTTTCGCCACTCTGCGTGCGCTCGGCCTTCACCTTCAGCTGGTGGCGCGTGGCCGCCGACTCCACGATTCGACCGATGAGCTGGGTGTACGACAGCCCGCGCTCCTTCGCGCCCATCGCCAGCTCGCTCTGCTTCTCGAGGTATGGGTTCGGGTTCACCTCGAGCACGAAGGCCTCGCCCTTGGCTGAGATGCGAAAGTCGACGCGCGCGTAATCGCGCAGCTTGAGCGCGCGGAAGGCGAGCAGGGCGCTGCGCTCGAGGCGCTGCTGCAGGTCGCGGTCGATGTCTTTCGCCATCACCAGGCGCGGGCTGCCGGCCGTTTCGGGGCCGAACTTCACCTCGCGGTCAGACACCTTCGGCTCGCTCGCCTTCCAGTCGCCGAAGTCGAGCTCGACCACCGGCAGAATCTCGGGCTTGGTCGCCGAGCCGATGACGCCGACGTACACCTCGCGGCCCTCGATGAACTCTTCGGCCAGCGCCTCGTCGTCGAACGTCTTGCGAATGTCGCGCACCCGCCGCGTCAGCTCGTCCCAATCGGCGACGACGGAGTGTTTTCCGATGCCGATCGACGCGTCGGTGCGCGCCGGCTTGACGATGAGGGGAAACGCCATGCGCCCGAAGGCCTCGAAGGTGTCGCCGTCGAAGGTGAGGAACTTGGGGGTGAGCACCTCGTGATACTCGAGCAACCGCTTGGTCAGAATCTTGTCTTGCGCCAGCAGCAGGCCGGCGGTGCCCGAACCGGTGAAGCGCATGCGGGCCATCTCCATCACCGCGGCGACGTTCACCTCGAGCCGGTAGTCGTCAGCGAAGGTCTCGCAAACGTTGAAGACCAGATCGGCCTTCGCCTCGTCGAGCGCCTTGAGCAGGTCGAACACCCGGTCGTGTACGCCGATGGTGACGGGGGTGTGGCCGAGCTCGACGAGCGCGTCACAGATGTGCTGCACGACCGGATCCATCGGGTCACCCGACGGTTGGTAGTGAAGCACGCCAATTTTCAGCGGAGGGACCGTCGCGGCAGCCATGCGGAACCGCGACGATAGATCGATTCGACGTCAGTCGATCTCGAAGAATTTGTCGGTGTACAGGTAGTTCATCGCCAGCGCGGTCTGCAGCGCGGTGAGGCGGGTCATGTATTCGCGCGCTTTGTCGCGATGGACCGTGAGGTTCAGCTCGGAGATTCGCTCGAGCAGGTGATCGAGCACGGCCTTCACCACGCCGCGGCTCACGCCCGAATATTGCGCCACGGAGTGAATGAGCGCCTGCCGCTCGGCGCGCACCAACGTGTCAGCGCGGGTGTTGCCGATGTCGGGCGCTTCGAAGAGCGACGCCAGGTCTTGGTCGAGGTGCTCGCCGATGTGCAGGTCGATTTTGTCGTCGAGCATGCGCTGGCGGTAGTGGTCGAGCACCGTCTCTTCCATCTGCCCGACGTCCATGTCTTTTTCGCCGTCGCCGAGCGTCACCGGTGCGGGCGCGGTGCCGAGCTGCTTCACCACCGCGTCGACGTACTGCAGCTTCTTCGCGGCGCCCCAGGTCTTGTAGCGCTCGTCCCACCGGGAGCCGGGGGTGAGCCACACCGCAAACGTCTCGGCGAAGTCTTCGTCGGGGTGCTTCTGCGCGTACCAGCCGGAGATGTGCACCACGTATTTTCGGCTGAACGGGTGCGGCTTGTAGGTCTCGAGGTACGGCTTGGAGTAGTCGCCGAACAGCCGCTTCCAGTCTTCGGTCTCGTAGAGCTTGTGCGCGTAGCAGAAGGCGTGGCCGGCCTCGTGCCGCAGGTACATCATGATCTCGCGTTCGCTCTCGGCGCCGCCTCCCAGCGTGTCTTCGATGGTGAGCAGGTTCGGGTCGGCGAGGTAGAACGGAATGCCGATGACCGGCACGCCCGATGGGCAGCCCCACTGGTCCGACAGGTAACACTCGGGCCGCAGCGCGATGCCCTTCGCCTCGAGCTCTTCGTAGAGCTGGTGAATGAAGCGCTCGAGCGGCGTGCCCTTGAGGTGCAGCGTCAGATCTTTGATGCGCGCCTGCAGCAACGCGGCACTCGCCGGCGGCAGCGCGTCACCCAAGAAGATGGGCTCGGGCGCTTTTTCACGAAATGCGGGGCTGGCCAGTGCGGTGGTCATCGTCGTCAGGCTCGAAGAATGCGGCGACATTATCCGACCAGACAAACACGCATAGGGACCCTGACGTTCCCGTTGGAAGTGCTTGATTTGATTGGAGCCGTCGGCGTCGGTCGACGAGGCGCGTCAGACGTAACTACTCGAAATTACTCAAACGCCTCGATGTCGTCGCCCTTCCGCTTCGGTTTCTTGCCCTTGTCGTCAACGGGCAGCGGAGTCGGGGCGGGTACGGCTTCGAGCGAGAAATCGAAGGTTTGATCGCCTTCGGGGCGCAACGTCTTGGCGAGCTCGACGAAGCCCTTGCTGCGAAAGCGAAACACGCGCGATGCGTTTCGTTTCCACGACGTGGTGAGCGGGGTGGTGCCGATCACGACGTCGTTTTCGATCACTTCGGCCCCGGTTGGCGTGGTGCGTACGGTGACGTTCAGCGGCACCTCGACCGGAGGC
>JAEUJT010000517.1 GCA_016793525.1 Archangium sp.
CCTGGCCCTTGAGCTCCTTGGCCTTGCCTTCGGCTTGCATCTGCTCGTTGTCGATGACGGCGCCCACGCGGTTCTTCACTGCGCCGATCACCTCTTCGACCTTGCCCTTGGCACGCTCGGCGCCCTTGGCGGCTTCCTGGCGGGCCTGGCCTTTCAGCTCCTTGGCGCGGCCTTCGGCTTCCATCTGCTCATTGCCGATGACCTTGCCGGCCGTCTTCTTCAGCTTGCCGCCGATCTCTTCGGCGATGCCTTCAGCGTGATCGGTCTGGTTGGAGTTGCTCATGGTGTGCTCCTCAGCAGGGTCGAGATGAATTCCCGACGTCATGGGGGCCAGATGAGCAACGGCCATGCCGCTCCCAGGTGCCACGAAATGGGTGCCGACGCTGTGGCGAAGCGGCGTGTTGTGGCGAGCTGGCGTGCGGTAAGGGGCGGGTATGAACGAGGCGTTCTGGGTCACCCGGTGGAACGAAGGTCGAATCGGCTTTCACGAGGGGAAGCCGAACTCCTGGCTCGCCCGCCACCACGCTGAACTCGGTCACAAGCAGCGCGTGCTCGTGCCACTCTGCGGCAAGTCGGAGGACCTGGCGTACCTCGCCTCCCTTGGCCACGAGGTGGTTGGCGTCGAGTTGGTCGAGCTGGCTGCGCGGGCGTTTTTCACTGAGCATTCGTTGACGCCGACCGAGTCGCGTCGAGGCCAGCTCGTGTCTCTCCAGGCCGGCGGTGTGGAGATTCTGGTGGGCGACTTTTTCGCGACGACGCCAGCCGATGTTGGCCCGGTGCAGGCATTTTTCGATCGCGCGGCGTTGATCGCCCTGCCACCCGACGTTCGCGGGCGGTACGTGAAGCACCTCCGCGGGCTCTTCGTGTCCAGCGCTCGGGGGCTGCTGGTCGGGCTCGAGTACGAGCAGGCAAAAATGGAGGGCCCTCCGTTCGCGGTGCTCGAGCCAGAGGTGCGGCGCCACTTCGAGAGCGCCGAGCTCGAGATCGTCGGGAGCGCGCCGGTGGTCGACAACTCACGGCTCCGCGACGCTGGGGCTGCTGCGACTGAGAAGTGTTTCTCCGTTCGCTGGAGCTGACGCGTTACCCGCTCCGCGATTGCGCGAAGAGCCAGTCGTAGAGCCCGGGGTGCTCGAAGGCGGGCTGCCAGACGTTGTGGCCCACGCCGGGAACCTCGGTGTACCGAAGCTCGAGGTTTCGCCGCTTGGCGCGCTCGTACGCAGCCCGGGTGGCCTGGTTCGACACCAGCGTGTCCTCCGCGCCGTGAAAGGCCCAGGTGGGCACGTTGAGGGAGTCGACGTCGGTGGGGTTGAGGTCTCCCGCGAGCGCGACGAAGGCCGAGAACAACTCCGGCCGGCGCACCACCATGTCCCACCCGCCGATGGCGCCCATGGAGAAGCCGATCAGCCCCACTCGCCTCGGGTCCACCGACTGCCGACCGCGCAGTGACTCGATCAACGAGAGCACCGCGCGCTGGGTGTCGCTCGTGCCGCCGTACCAGCTCCCGCCGAACGTCGCCCCCGGAGGTGCCTGCGGCGCGACGACGATCGCCGGGAAGCGCGACTGCAGCACCGGCTGCTCGAAGATCCGAATGCCGTTCTTCAGCTGCGCCCAGGTGTCTGTGCCGCGCTCTCCGCTGCCGTGGAGGTACACGACCACGGGGTAGCGCCGGTTGTGCGGCGTGTACGGGCTCGGCAGGAGCACCCGGTAGGGGAGCCCTTGATGCGAATCGAGCTCCCAGGTCACGACCGCTCGTCCCTCACCGAGTGGACAACCCACGGCGCGGTCTCGTCGTCGACCACCAGCCCCGCATCGTCATTCACCGCGTTGGGCACAGACGTCACCAGCCAGCTCGCAGCGTCTTCCAGCAGCTCCACCCGGGCTTGCTCTGCGCGGAGCACGCGGATCTCCGAACGCCGCCGCACGAAGGCCGCCACCACCAGCAGGCCCAGCACCGCCCACACCATGGGCTCCCAGGCGGCCATCAGCGCCCACCAGGGGTAGCGGTGGGGCACGTCGATGAAGAAGGCCTTGGCCTCGGTGGAGAGCGGCGCGTGGAACGCCTTGCCGAACGCCTGGTGGAAGTTGTCGCCCGCGCCCACGAAGTCGATCAGCTCCGAGAACGCGCGAGGTCCGTGGCGCTCTCGGAGGAACTGCACGAAGGCCGCGCTCTGGGCGTAAGCGATCTCCACGTCGTCGGGCCGTGAAGGGAACGACGCCTCCAAGTCGTCGAAGCGGTAGAGCCGATCAGCCAACGACGCGCGCGCGAGCAGCGAATACGACGCCATCGTGAACTGCCGCTCGCCGATCAGCGCTTGCGCCACGCCCTCCTGGAACCACCGCGGCCACCCGTGCCCGAGCTGCCCCAGCGCGGCATGGACCAACTCGTGTCGCAGCGTCGTCTGCCCATCACCTTGAATGAGGGAGTGCGCCTCGACCAGCACCACGTTCGCTTCGGGGTAGGCCAGCGCGACGGCCCACGGCGGTGGAGCACCTCCGGGGAGTGCCAAGGCCTCGAACTCCTCCCGCCCCATGCCGAGGCGGACCTCGGTCACGCCTGGCCAGTCTCGGCCCACCGCGCGCTCGACTTGGTCACGGAGGCCCTCGATGCGTCCAGCCAGCACCTCCGCTGCACCACTCGCCTTCTCCGTCGCGACGATGCGGAAGCGCGGCGTGGACGTGACGTGGGTTTCGAGAGGAGGGCTCGCCGCGACGGCGAAGGCCAAGAGGGCAGCGAGCATCACGCGCCCAATCTGACCGGCTCACCTCGTTTTCGCACCTCGCTGATCGACCGATGTCAGGCGAAGTGGGAGGTGCGGCTACCTCCACCGGCTACCGTCTGAAGACAGCGAACCCGCTAAGGCCGCCGATCATGACGAGGTTTCCACTCGTCGCCATGCCGAAGGTCGCGCCCGAGCAGGTGGTGCCGCACGCGGCCCGGGCGCCCGTGTCATCGAGCATGGAGAGGGTGCCCTGCAGCACCGGACGTTCAGGGTCTGCCAGCTCGAATACCTGCAGCCGGCCCTCGAGGTCAGTCGCCAGCAGCTGGTTTCCGACGAGGGCGAGGCCGGTGCCGTTCGATTGATCGTCGCCTGACTTCACGACGCGCGGCGCGGCGGGGTCGAGCACGTCGATCACCGCCAGCTCTCGCGCAGGCCCGATGGAGCCGTAGAGCCAGCGGCCTTGGTACAGCGCCAGCTCGCCGAGGCGCCCCGTGTACGCGCTGCCCAGCTCGGTGGCGTTCGGCTCCTTGGTCACGATCTGAATCGCGCCGCTGTTCGCCAGGTAGAGGTGTTGCGTGCCGACCAGCAAGCGGTAGGCGTCGAGCGTGGTGATGGTCTCGAGGGCTCCGGGGGCGGTGGGCGTCGCCAGGTTCACCCGCTTCACCCCGTCGGCGTAGAGCCCGATGTAGAGCCAGTCGCCGTCGAAGTGCAGCTCTCCCACGTTGGCCGAGCCAAGGTCGAGCTCGCCGATCTGAGTCATCGCTGGCACGTCGACGAGGATCACGCGTGAGCCGTCTCCGAAGACGACCAGGCCCGGCTTGGCGGCCATGAAGTTGGGTATCGCCGGGTTCGCCGAAGCGTCTTTGACGAAGACCAGCTTCTCGAAGATCGGCGTTCCACCGTTGAGGCGGTACGACTCCAGCGCGTCGGCGGTGCGTACGTAGACGCGATCGTCGAGCACCCGCAGCGCATAGGCCGTTGGTACCCCGGCGTCTTTCGGCCGGGTCCACGACACGAAGTTCATCGCCTTCACGTCGAGGGCGCCCGGGCTGCAGGCCACCAAGGCCACGAGCCCCAGAACAAGTCGCTTCATGCGGTTCTACTCCGCGGTTTTCTTGATGAAGAAGGCGAGCTCGCCGCCGACGGGCGTCTTGAAGGTCTCGAGCAGCTTGCGGTGCGAGTCGATGATCGCCTCGAGCTGCGACTCGAATTGCACCTTCTGGCGCTTGAGCTCGGTCATGTCTTTGGAGAGGTCGACCAACCGGTTGTTCGCTCCGGCGATGATCTTGTCGGCCTGCAGCTCGGCCTCGGCGCGAATGACGTCGGCCTCTTTCTTCGCCTGCGACTTCAGGTCTTCGCTGATGCGCTGGGCGGTGACCATTGTCTCTTGCAGCGTCTTCTCGCGCTCCAGGTGCTGCTCGAGCCGCGCCTGCACCCGCTTGAGCTCTTCTTTGAGGCCGATGTTCTCGCGCACCACGTCTTCGAACTCCGCGGCCGTCAGCTCGAGAAAGCCCTCGACCTCTTTGCGCGAGTAGCCGCGAACGCTGGCCTCGAAGCGCTTCTGGCGAATGTCGAGCGGGGTCATCTTCAGGGCTGGCTCCGGGAGGGTGGGGCAGGGGTTTCGAGAAACGCGTCGCCGAGCTGCTTCGCGCGCCGGGTGGCGGCCTCGACGGCGTCCATCAGCGTGGTGCGCAGGCCGCCGGCTTCGAGCGTGTGCAGGCCCGCGATGGCCGTGCCGCCGGGGCTGGTGACTTGGTCTTTGAGGTGCCCGGGGTGCTGCTGGGTCTCCAACAGCAGCTGCGCGCTGCCCAGCACCGTCTGCGCGGCGAGCTTGAGCGCCACGTGCCGCGACAGGCCCACCTTCACGCCCGCGTCGGAGAGCGCCTCGATGATGAGGAAGATGTACGCCGGCCCGCTGCCCGAGAGCCCGGTCACCGCGTCGAGCAATGACTCGTCGAGCACGGTGGTGATGCCCACGGCGTTGAAGACCGCGGTGGCCAACGTCAAATCCTCCGCCGTGGCGTGTGCCCCCGCGGAGAGCGCGGTCGCCCCCAGCCCCACCAGCGCCGGCGTATTCGGCATGGCGCGCACGATGCGGGCCCCGGCTCCGAAGCGACGCTCGATGGCGGCGATGGGCACTCCTGCGGCGACCGAGACCACCAGCTTGGTCGCGTCGATGGCGGGCGCGATGTGGGTCAAGAGCGCGTCCATCGCTTGCGGCTTCACGCACAGCACCACCACGTCGGCCTTGGCGGCGGCGGCGCGGTTGTCGAAGCCCACCTGAATGCCATGGGTCGTCTCGAGCTCGCGCTTCTTCTCTTCGCGCTTCACCGTGGCGTGAATGAGCTTCGCGGGCGTGCCAGCTCGGAGCAGGCCCTTCACCAGGGCGTTCGCCATGTTCCCCGCACCGAGAAAGGCGATGGAGCGGTCGATCACGGCAGGCCCCCACGCGCGGCCGGCACCTCGGTCAACGCCTTGCGCGCCGCCCCTTGGAGCGCCCACGAGTACTTGCCGTTCACCACCTGCGTCAGCGTGGTGATGGCCGACGCGGTGTTCTGCAGCGGAAGCAACTCGAGCGCCTGCAGCTTGAGCGGCTCGGGGAGGGAGGGGTGGCGCACCACGTTGCCGAGAATCTCCTCGGCCCGCGGGTGGCGCAGGAGCGACACGCCTCGCAGCGCGGCGCGGGCGATGGCTGGGTTCGGGTCGACCACCAGCTGGGCCAGCAGGTTCAAGACGCGCGGGTCACCCAGCAGGCCCAGGTCTTCGATGGCCTGCACGCGAATCTCGAGCGGCGCGGGCTCGACGGCCCAGAGTGTGGCGCGGAGGAGGGCGATGTCGGCTCCGGGGCCCGAAGGCGTGGGCAGCTCGTCGTCTTCTTTGGTGCTCCCCAACGTCGAGGCCGGGCGCTTGGCAGATGCCGTCGGAGCGGGAGCGCCGAACGCGCACCACGCACCCACCACGGCGACAGCGAAGACCCAGCGATTCGACATGGAGCGCATGATGCCTCTCGGAGACGGCCGGCCAAATTTTTGCGTCGGCGCACCACGGCGGTACACCTCTCGCCCTACACGCCTGTAGCACACCGAGGTCTCCGTCGATGCGTCTCCCGAGGTCCACCGCCACGCTTGAAGGGCTCAGCGTCGAGTGCACGTTCTGCAACGTCGAGATGTCGACGCACAGCGGCGGCGGAGGCACCGTTCGCTACTTCCACTGCCCGTCGTGCCAGCGCTGGGTGTCGAGCATGTACCAAGAGGTCTTTCAGGCCGACACCAAGGTGCGCCTGCGCCCCACTGAAGAGCTGCGGCAATCGGCGTACACCGCGGTGCGCGATCGCCTCGATCGGTGGCTGCGCTCGTTAGATCGCAAAGACCCGTATCGCCAGTTGGGGTGCTCTCCGTTCGACAGCGACGAGACGCTCCGCGCGAAGTACCGGGAGCTCGCCAAAGCGAACCACCCCGACCGCGGCGGCAACCCCGAGGTGATGCGCGAGATCAACGA
>JAEUJT010000010.1 GCA_016793525.1 Archangium sp.
TCCTGCTCCACCATCGACACCTCCGCTTCGCGGGGTGCCACATCTGCCTCTTTCATCGTTGCCTCCTTCGTCGAGGCCCCGAGGGGGTCAGTTTTAGTGTCGCGAGGGGGTCAGTTTTGCTGTCGCCCTACACCTCGCAATGAAGCCGCCGAATCGACGACCGATACCCACCCCGACGCGTTGCCCGGCTGCGCCGACGTCACCTGCACGGGAACCGGCGAGTAGCGCCCCAGCGTCTGCCACGACGTCGCGCCCAGCCAGGCGAAGAGCGCGGTGAAACCGCCCAGGAAAACCCGAGACGCGACGCGAGACCGAATCAGCACCTCAACGGCGCCGGGCATCGAGCGGAGATTTCAGTCGAAAAATCGACAGCTCGCCACAGGCCTGTAGCGTTCGCTGGCACCGATGCTGCTTAGGCACATCGAAGCGCATTTCCGCGCGGCCGGGAGACCACAATGCATTTGGCGCACACCACCACCCGTCGCATCGGCGTCCTCATGGGCGGCTGGGGCGAGGAGCGAGACATCTCCATCAAGTCTGGCGAGGCCATTGTCCAGGCGCTCGAGGCTGGCGGCCACGACGTCGTGCGCGTACTGGCCGGCCCCGGGCTCGACCAGACGTTGCGCAACGCGCGCATCGACGTGGCGGTGTTGGCGCTCCACGGCCGCATGGGCGAAGACGGCAAGGTGCAGGGGCTGCTCGAGGTGATGGGTATTCCGTACACCGGCTCCGGCACGCTCGCGGCGGCGCTGGCGATGCACAAAGGCATGACCAAGAAGGTGCTGCGCCAGCACAACCTCGCGACGCCCACCGGCTATCTGGTGGCGACCGCCGAGCTCGACGCCCTTGACGCGCGGCACGGCGACCTCGGGTTCCCGTGTGTGGTGAAGCCGGCGCGCGGAGGCTCCTCGGTAGGCCTCTCGGTCGTGACGACCCGCGACGGCCTGCGCGCCGCGGTGGCCGAGGCGTGCCGCTACGGCGGCGAGGCGATGGTCGAGCGCTACGTCAAAGGCCGCGAGGTGACGGTGGCGGTGCTCAACGGCCGCGTGTTGGGCACGTGCGAAATCGCCCACGGGCGCGCCGCGTTCGACGCCGCCGCGAAATACGAGGGTGGGGTGAAGTACCACCTGCCGGCGCGGCTCTCGGAGACCCGCCTCGCCAACGTCGAATCCATGGCCCTGGCGGCGGTGCAGGCGCTGGGGTGTCGCGGCGCGGTACGGGTCGATTTCATCTGCTCCGACACGCTGAACGACGTGGTGCTCGAGCTCAACACCACGCCGGGCATGACGCCCACCAGCCTGTTCCCCAAAATCGCGGCCAAGGCCGGCATTCCGTTCCCCATGTTGTGCGAGGCCATCGTCGCCGGCGCGCAGCTGGAGTCGGCCCCGCTGGTCGACGTCGCTCCATCGGCCGAAGCGCTCCAGCGGGCCGCGAGCTGAGTCACCCGCTGATGTCGCGGCTGTAGATGCGGTAGGTCTTGAAGCGCCGAGCGCCGGTGGCGGCGACGATGCGGTTGTTCATCGTGTCGTCTTCAAGCACCCAGCCGATTTCCCCCGAGGCGTAGCCGAGGCGTTGCGCTGTCTCGAAGGTCTCGAGGGCCAGCAGCGCGTCGATGCCGCGGCGCCGGTACCCGTCTTTGATGCCGAACAGCAGCACGCGGAGCCGGTCGATGCCCCGCACCGCCCACAGCAGCTTCACCATGCCGAAGGGGAACAGGTACCCGTTGGCGGCCTTCAGCGCCGGGTACAAGTCGGGCAGGGTGATGCCGAACGCCACGGCTTCTCCACCCACCTCGGCGATGAGCGACAGCTCGGGCCGCAGCAAAATAACCGGCCGGACCCGGTGCACCAGAGCGTCGAACTCGGTGTCAGACACCGGCGCGAAGCCGAAACCCGGCTTCAACATCGTCTCGTAAATCGCCTTGATGGCGCGAATGTCGGCGTCGGGGTTCGCGGTGTTGATGCGGCGAATTCGCACCGAGCCCGACGCGCGCACTCGTTCGGCCAACCGCACGATTTTCGGGGGTAAACCGCTCAGCCCGAGGAGCTCCCAGCTCCACAGATCCTTCAGTTTGGTCAGGCCGCAGGCCTCAAGTAAGCGTGCATACGACTGCGGGTTGTAGGGCATCATCATCGACGGAGGCCGGTCGAAGCCCTCAACCAACAAGCCGCAGTCGTGGTGAAAAGCGAGGTTGATGGGCCCCACCAGGCGCTGCATGCCGATGGCGTGCACCCATTCACTGGCGCGCTCAACCAGGGCCGCGGCGACGCCGGCGTCGTTTTCTGATTCGAAGAGCCCGAAGAAGCCGTCGCGCGTGTCGTGAAAGCGGTTGTAGCGGCTGTCGACCACCGCGGCGATGCGGCCCACCACCCGCCCATGCCGTTTCGCGAGGAAAAACGCGCACCTGGCTTGCTCGAAGAACGGGTTTGAGTCGCTCAAGAAGTCGCGGCGCTCGGCGACAATGGGCGGCACGAAGCTCGGGTCTCCGCGGTAGTGGTCGAGTTGGAAGCGAATGAACGCGTCGCGTTCGAGTGGATCTCGCACCTCACTCACCACCACGTCGCCGGCTGGCACCGCCCTCCGAATGAGCGCCGGAGGCTCCTCCACGACCCGTTTACGCCGCATCAAGACTCCAGAATGTGAGCAATATTTTGCTCAAATACACAAGTCAACGACCTCTCGAAAATGATCCATTCACCGGCTTTGAAACACTCAAGTGCATGAAACTCATGCGTCATTTCGACGTGACGCAACACTGTCCCACATCGTTCGAGAACGCGCCATCGAGGGTTCTTCAATTGACGCCCTCGCGCCGCACCGTTTATCCCGCTGTCGCACCTTCACCCACGAGAGGCCGCCATGTCCCAAGTCTACGACTTTCGAACGTTGATTGACGCCATCGACGCCGCGCAGGGCCTGACGAACAGGGGCTACACCTTTCTCGACCGTGACCAGAAGGAGACGTTCTTCTCCTTCCACGACCTGCGCCTCGAGGTGATGCGGCGCGCGGCGCACCTTCGGCACCACGGTCTCAAGCAGGGCGACCGCTTGGCCATCGTGATGCCCGACGGCGAAGACTTCGTGCCTACCTTCCTCGCCGCAGTGTGGGCGGGCCTGGTGCCGGTGCCGCTCTACCCGCCGCTGTCGATGGGGAAGCTCGACTCGTACATCGAGACGCTGGTGTCGATTCTCAGCAAGGCCGGGCCGACGCACATGGCCACCAACGCCAAGCTGCAGGCGGTGCTGTGGAGCGGCCTGTCGAAGGTCCCGTCGCTCAAGGGCGTCATCACCGCTGAAGAGCTGCGCGGGCCGGCTCCCGAAGGCGCGTCAGATGCGCCGGCGAAGGTGGCCGACACCGACCTCGCGTTTCTCCAGTTCACCTCGGGCTCGACCTCGACTCCGAAGGGCGTCGCGGTGACTCACGCCAACCTCCGCGCCAACGCCTGGGCCATCATGCGCGACGGCCTGAAGACCGACGGCGACATCGACCACGGCGTGTCGTGGCTGCCGCTGTACCATGACATGGGCCTCATCGGCTTCGTCATCGCCCCCCTGTTCCAGCGCGTGCCCGTGACGTTCATTCCCACCCTGGCCTTCGTGCGCCGGCCCATGCTGTGGCTCGAGACCATCTCCCGGGTGCGCGGCACCATCTCCTTCGCGCCGAACTTCGCGTATTCGCTCGCGGTGAAGCGCGCCAAGCCCGAGGTGCTGGCCTCGCTCGACCTCTCGTCGATGCGCGCGTTCGGGTGCGGCGCCGAGCCCATCAATTCGGCCACCATGCGGGCCTTCACCGAGACGTTTGGAGGGGCGGCGAAGCTCAAGCCCCAGGCCCTGCTGGCCAGCTACGGCATGGCCGAGGCCACCCTCGCCATCAGCTTCATCGGGTTGGACGAGCAGCTTTCCACCGACGTCATCGACCAAGACACGTACCAGGCGAAGAAGCGCGCCGAGCCGGTGCACGTGTCGAAGCTGGCCGAAGGCAAGGCGCAAGAGTTCGTCAGCTGCGGCCGAACCTTCCCCGGGCACGACGTGGCGGCCTTCGACGACGGCGGCAAGCGCCTCGCCGACCGGCACATCGGAGAGCTCTGGGTCAGCGGCCCGTCGGTCGCCCAGGGTTACTACGAAGACCCCGTGCAGACCGAAAAGGTGTTT
>JAEUJT010000017.1 GCA_016793525.1 Archangium sp.
CAAATAGAGATTTTGAGTAGGCCAGTTTTGCTGACGTACTACATTGTTGAGCGCGCCGACCGACCCGAAGGCTGATCATACGCACTCTTAGTTTATTTCGAAGTTCCGCAGAACTTCATGAGCTTGCTATCCAGTTTTCAAAGAGCGACGAACAACCATCTCGCTGCCAATGCGACGAGACGTACTGCTTTCTTTTTAGAAACCGCTTCGTTCTTTCCGTACCGGCTGAGTCCGTCGCGGTGGGCAGCTTCTACATCCGCTGCCTAAAGTTTGTCAAGGTCTTCGTCACCATCATCTTCGAGCGACGTCGACATATTCACGATGTTGCTTCTGACTTCGCACTGCGACTCCACCACCACCGCCCACCATCGCCCGTCAGCCCCGAGCGCCTTTCAGCGCGGGGGGCGGCGCATATACATGATCTTTTCTCGCACTGTCAACACCTTGTCTCACAATCGCCTTATTTCGAATCTTCCTAAGTCAAATCAAGGCCTTGCAGCTTCATTCCGGTCAGATCCACGCGACCTCGTCGGGCCCGCTCTGCGATCACAATGGATCGCAGCTGCTCAAAAGCGGCGTCGAGCTGGTCGTTGACGATCAGGTAGTCGTAGCTCTGGATGCCGCGCTCGATTTCCGCACGAGCTGCGAGGAGGCGCTTGCGAATGACCTCGTCGCTATCGGTGCCGCGTGATCGGAGCCGGCGCTCGAGCTCCTGCATCGAGGGCGGGAGGATGAAAATCTGTATGGTATCTGGGTACTTACGCTTGATGGTGCCGCCGCCCTGCACGTCGATATCGAAGACCGCCAGGCCGTGGTGGCGGTACGACTCGTCGATCATCTTCCGGGATGATCCATAGAAGTGGTTGTGCACTTCGGCCCATTCGACGAACTCGCCGCGGTCGATCATCTGCATGAACGTGGCGGTATCGACGAAGTGGTAGTCGACGCCGTTCTGTTCGGCCCCCCGGGGAGACCGGGTTGTGTGGCTGATCGAGAACTTCGCCTCGGGGAACTCGCCGCGCAGTCGGTGGGCGAGCGTGGTCTTTCCGCCTCCGGAAGGGGCCGACAGCACCAACAGCAGTCCGGGAGATGGCAGCTGGGGGATCGCAGGGTTCGTATTCATTCGATGTTTTGCACCTGTTCGCGGATTCGCTCGAGCTCCGACTTCATTTGCATGACGCGGTTCGAGATTTCAGCGTGCTGGCTCTTCGAACCGGTGGTGTTGACCTCGCGGTGCATCTCCTGGACGAGAAAGTCCATCTTGCGACCCACGGGCTCCGTGGCGGCGAGCAGGGTCTGGAACTGCTTCTGGTGCGAAGCCAGGCGGGTGAGCTCCTCCGCGACGTCGGTACGCTCGGCGAACAACGCAACCTCTTGGGCCAAGCGTTGGGGATCGACAGGAAGCCCCTTGGAGAGCTCGGCGGCACGGGTTGCGAGCCGGTCTCGCCACTGCTCGACGGCCTTGGGAGCGAGGACGGTGACCTCCGTGGTCCACCCGTCGACGGCGGCGAGGCGGCTGGCCACGTCGTCGCGAAGCGCAGTGCCCTCCTTCGTACGCATCGCCCCAAGGGCGTCGATGGCCTGAAGCACAGCAATTTCAAGGGCTTTGGCGGCGTCTTCGAGATTCACCTCGGGTTCTTCGAGGCGCACCACGTTGGGCTGGGTGGCGATGTCGCGCACCGAGGTCTCATCGGGCACGCCGAGGGTCTGCGCCAACTGGGCGAAGGCCTTGCGGTACGCCTGAGCGAGCGCGAGGTCGACGATGGGCACGACCGACATGCCAGCGCGTGTGGACCGCTTCACGGCCACGTCGACGGCGCCGCGGGCCACGCGATCTTTCACGAGCTTCGCCACCAGGGGCTCGAGCGTTGACAGCTCTCGAGGGAGGCGTGCCTTCACCTCGCAGAACTTATGATTCACCGAGCGAAGCTCGACCGTCAGCGATTCACCGCCGGCCGTCGCGCGCCCGGTGCCAAACCCGGTCATGCTCTTCAACATGTCGAGCGACTATCAACGATTGAGCTTCGAGAGAACGCCCGTCGTGCTGTGATCTTTCGGATCTCCGGTCACGGCGACCCGGCCGCCGTAGGCCGCGACTTCATCGCGCTCGGGCACTGTCTCCGGCGTGTAGTCGGTGCCCTTGGCGTGCACATCGGGGCGGAGCGCGCGGATCAGGTGGCGCACGTCGGGCTCGTCGAACACCACCACGGCGTCGGTACACCCGAGCGCTGCGATGAGCTCGGCCCGTTCGTCGTGGGGCACCACCGGGCGGCTGGGCCCCTTGGCGGCGCGCACCGACGAATCGGAGTTCACCGCCACCACCAACCGTTCGCCCAGCATCTTGGCGCCTTGCAGATAGCGGACATGGCCGACGTGGAGGAGATCGAACGCTCCGTTGGCGAGAACGATTCTGTCACCAGAGGCCCTCCACGTGCGCACGACCGCCTCGAGCTGCTCGAGCGTCACCCGCTTCATACGGCGGCGCGGAGCTCGGCGAGCGACACCGTGGCGGTACCCTGCTTCTGCACGACCAAACCGCCGGCGACGTTGGCTAAAAAAGCCGCTCGGCTCGCGGGCGTCTTCGCACCGAGGGCCACGGCAAAGGCGGCGCTCACGGTGTCACCCGCTCCAGTGACGTCGACGGCGTCGTGTTGCCCCCACACGGGTAGAAACGTTGGCTTGGCGCTGCGCGAGAAGACGGCCATGCCGTGGCGGCCTCTCGTCACGAGCAACACGTGGCACTGGAGCATTTCGAGGGCGAGCGCGGCGGCGCGGGTGAGCTGGGCATCGGTCCCGACGGGGAGCCCGGTCAGCGCGGCGAGCTCGGGCTCGTTCGGCTTACACACGGAGAAGCCCACCGCGTCACGGAGGCCGAAACGGGAATCGACGCACACCGTGGTCCCTTCAGCCGCGGCCTCACGGAGCACAGCGCGCGTCTCGTCGTTCACCACCCCCGCGCCGTAGTCGGACACGACGACCACATCGGCAGCGGCGACGGCGGCGCGCACCTGCCGTACGAGCGAGCCGCGTTGCGCGAGGGAAGGCGCTTCGGCCCCGCCGCGATCGATGCGAAGCATCTGCTGCCTCGTGGTGTTGACGCCGCCGGCGAGGACCCTGGTTTTTGTCTCGGTCACGTCGCGATCGACCGCGCGCACCCCGATGCCGTGCTGCCGAAAGAGCCGCCGCATGGCCTGGCCCATGTCATCGCGACCCAAGAGACCCACGGCGGTGACCTGCGCACCGAGCGCCCGGGCGTTGGCGGCGACATTGGCGGCGCCGCCGAGCCGCACTTCATCGCGCTCATGGCGGACGATGAGCACCGGGGCTTCTCGGCTGACGCGCTCGGTTTGGCCGAAGAGGTAGTGGTCGGCGACGAGGTCTCCGATCACCGCCACCCGCACTCCGGCGAAGCGGGCCAGGTGCTGCCTCACGCCGTCAGGCTTCACGGCTTCGTATAGACGACGATGAAGCGGTCAGAGCTCCCGCGCTTTTCAGCGGCCTCGCGCGGAGACGCGTTCCAGTCGCGGGTGTCGTTGGGGTTGCGGAGCGATTCGTCGCTGCGCACGTAGGCGAACCCGGCGACCTCGAGCTGCTTACGCACGATGGCCTCGTCGATGCGGTGGAGCTGCTCAGCGACTTCAGGCCCCGCGCCAGGCTTGGCCGACGAATCACACACCACGTACCGGCCTCCGGGCTTGAGGGCGGCGAACACGGCGCGGTTCATCTTCGACACATTGACGTTGGTCCACAGGGCGTCGTGGTAGTTCGCGTTGATCACGACGAGATCGAGCTTCTCGTTCAGCTCGGCGCCGAACGGATCATCGAGCTCGCGATCGAGGCGCACGACGTTGGCGTTGACGGGCCGGGTCAGGCGCTCCGCCCAGGGCGCCCCAGCGAAGCGCTCGAGCACCCACTTCGGGTTCTCGGCGTACACCTTGCCGCTGGGACCGACCGCGCGGGCGAGGAGCTCGGTGGTGTAGCCACCTCCAGCGAAGAGCTCGCCGACCTGCATGCCCGGCCCCACCTCGAGCGAAGCCAGGAACGCGGCGGGCTTTCGACCAGGGTCGAGCTCGCGATCGACAGACGTTCGGTCTTCAGCGGCGACCAGCGCGGCGTAGTCGAGGGCGGGCTTCTTGGGCGTCGTGGCGCACCCGAGCGCGAGCAGCGAGCAGGCGACGAAGAGGGAGATTCGCATGGGCGGCTCCTTACTCCTTCACCGTGCCTTCGGGGGGTCGAGCTTCACGCGCCGCAAGGTGGCCCACGAGCGAAAGGCGCCCGGCGTCTTCGTGACGAACGAGGTCAACGCCGCGCTCGACGACGAGAGGACGAAGATGCCATTCACCTCACGGCCCTCGAGCACGCCGGAGTCAGCGGCGCCGCGAAACGCCTCATCATCGAGCGCGAGATCGAGCGTCAGCAGCCCGGCCTTCGACAGCGCGTAGCGCGCGAGCACGTAGCGCTCCCCTACTTCGGTTTTCTCTCCGAACTCGTCGGCGTAGCGCTTGGGGCGGAGGCTCAAGAACGACTGCGTGCCGACGGTGGTGCTGAAGCCTTCGTACGACAACACCATCGCGCCTTTGGCCCCGTCGGCGGCGACCAGCACCACGTCGACGAGCGGCCCTCCCTCGTGGGGAACGACGGAGAGCGTGAACTCGCCCCCGTCGTGGAGTCGGCCGGCCCAGGTCCCGAGCAGTCGGGCGTCTTGCTTGGCGGTGGCCGCATCGCCGATGGGCTGCAACGTGCGCGGTGGCTCGCAGGTGGCGGCGAGGCACGCGAACGCGGCAAGGGGTACGACGAGGCGCAAGTGCATGGCGCGCAGCTTAACCGCCGAGTCGGGAGCCACCGAGAATCTGGCTATCGAGGCCCACTCGCGTTCTTCTTCTCAATGCGCTCACGGCTTCGCTCGAGGTGCGCCTCGCGTTTAAGGCGAAACTTTTCGGCCAAGCGTTCGACGATGGCGAGGAACTCAGCCGAATTTCGGGGCCACCGGGCCGCGGCGCTGGTGGTTTCGTGAATCGAACGGGACATGCCGAAACGATCTTATTCATCCACGCGCAGGTCTGGCAAACCCAGGTCCGCTGCGCATATGAGGCGGCATGCCTTCGATCTCGACTGTGCGTGGCCTCGTCATCGCAGCGTGTGTGGTGCTCGCAACTGCCTGTGGAAGCGCGCCTCCCAGGGCGTGCACCACGACGGCAGAATGTGCGGTCGGCCAGCTGTGCGTGAACAGCGTGTGCACGGTTCCCATCGGCGGAATCGGGGGCGGCGACGGGAGTGGAGGTGGCTCCGGCGGCGGCAGCGCGGTGACCGATGGAGGTACTGGCGGTGGCACGGCGACGGGCGGCGGCACGGCGACGGGTGGAGGCACTGCGACGGGCGGAGGCACTGCGACGGGCGGCGGCACGGCGACGGGTGGAGGCACCGCAACGGGCGGAGGCACTGCGACGGGCGGAGGCACCGCGACGGGCGGAGGCACTGCGACGGGTGGAGGCACTGCGACCGGTGGAGGCACTGCGACGGGCGGAGGCACTGCGACGGGCGGAGGCACTGCGACGGGCGGCGGCACGGCGACCGGTGGAGGCACCGGCGGAGGTACCGCGCAAGTCACCGAACTGTGCGACGCCAACGAGACGGCGATCTCCACGTCGACCACGCTCTCGGCGCAGGGTCTCGGCGGCTACGCCAACGACTACGCTCCGTCCGGTCAGACGAGCTGCGGCTACGGCCCCGGGCCCGATCGCGTCTACGCGGTCGACATCGCACCCAACGCCTACCTCCAGGCGCGCGCGACAGCGGAAGGTGGGTCATTCGACATTTCCCTCTCCCTCGTGGCGAATGCCGCGCAGTGCAGCGCGGGTCCATGCCTGGGTTCGTCGAGCGCGGCGGGCGTCGAAGTGGTGACCGCGGACAACGTCGGAGGCAGCTCGACCAAGCGGGTGTACCTGGTGGTCGACTCCATCACCGCCAGCCCCGGTTCCGGTTTATTCACGCTCGACATCTCGCTCACCACCTCGCGGCAGGGCGAGTCGGTGACCAACCCGGGCCCGCCGATCACCGCCGCGTTCTCGTCACCGAGCGAGCCCCTCGACGGCTACGCGAGCGACTACGGCAGCACGTCGCAGATGATCACGCCGAGCCAACCGTGCAACCTGAGCGTGGGGAGAGATCGCACCTACCGCATCGACGTGCCCGCGATGCAGACGGTGACCGTGACGCTGACCGCCACCGGAACTGCGCTGGGCAACGTGGTGATGAACCTGATCGAGCAGCCGTTCAGCTCCAACTGCACTCCGACGTTGTGCTCCTGCGTGCGCAACGTGGCGTCGCCGGGCTTCAATACGCCGACCTTCTCGATGACGTACCCGAACACGACGAACGCGGTGAAGCCGCTGGTGCTGCTCATCGACCGGCTCAACTCGGGCCCGGCGGGTGAGACGTACGCGCTGTCGATCTCCTTCGCGCCATAAATGCTGCGCGCGCTCACGGGAGCACTCGTCGTCGTCGTCGGCGTTGCGTGCGGCTCCAGCGAGGGCCCCGAGACGTTCTCCACTGCCGAGGCGGCCATCGTCGGAGGTTCATCTGACGCCGGGCTCGGCATCAACGACGTGTTCCTGCTGGGCATGACGTTCAGCAACGGCACCAACACCATCTGCACCGGCACGTTGGTGAGCGCGCGCACGCTGGTGAGCGCCGCGCACTGCGTCGACCCCGCCCGACAAGGCGCGACGAGCGTCACCATTCGCGCCACCAACAAGCCGAACGACATGAACCTGCTCTCGTCTGACCTCATCGACGTCACCGAGTACCGACTCCACCCGAGCTGGAACCCGTCGATGACGTCGGCGACGTACGACATCGCGATGGTGTTGCTGGCTCGCGCTCCGGTGGGCGTGACCCCGAGGCCATTGAACCGCGCCGCGCTGACGGGCTTCGTCGGGCAGAGCGTGACGCTCGTCGGCTACGGGCGCACTGCAGCGAACACGTCGAACGGAGGCACGCGCCGGGCGGTGTCGGCCACGGTCACGGCGGTCGACGCGAACTCGTTCGACTTCGGCTCGGCGGGGACGCTGGGGATCTGCGCCGGTGACTCCGGCGGCGCGGCGCTGCACCAATTCGGCGACGGCGTGGTACGGCTGGTGGGCGTGCACTCGGTGACCTCCTCTGCCCAGTGCGGCACGGGGAGCGACAGCCGCATCGACTTTCACCAGACGTTCATCGATCAGTTCATTCAGCAGCGCGAGACGAGCAGCGACGCGGGCATCCAGCCGCCAGTCGATTCGGGGGTGCCACCTCCCATCGATGCTGGGGCGCCGCAACCCGTCGATGCAGGCCGGCCAGACGCGGGGCGACCTGATGCTGGAGGTCCTCCGGTGATGCGCGACGGCGGCGTGATCGCGCTGGGAGACCTGTGTCTCCAAGGCCAGTCCCTCTGTGAGCAAGGCACGGTGTGCGCGGCGCCTGAAGGCTTCGAGCCGATCTGCCGCCTCCCATGCATGACCGACGGTGGGTGCCCCACGGGGAGCCACTGTGAAGCCGGCGTGGGGGCGGTGACGTTCTGCCGCGGCGAAGCGGTGATCCCCGACCCGACAGAGCCCGACCCGGAGCCGACCGAGCCCGAGGTCAGCGGCGGCTGCCAGTGCCAATCGCTCGACGCGCCGCTCTTCGCGCTGGTGGCGGTGCTGGCTCGACGCCGGGCCCGCAAGCACCTCGGGCCCGCGCGTACGTGACGCGCGAGCCCGAGGTCTGAAAACGAAGGTCGAAGCGTCGTTACTGCGCCGACGCGAGGCGGAACAGCTCGGCCTGACGCTGCGCGAAGATCTGCAGGAGGTTGTGCGACACGACCTGGTTGGTGGTCGGGTCGGTGGCCGGCTGCGCGGCGCGCGCGGAGAAGAGGCTGGTGGCCATCTTCAAGAGGTTGTTGGTGCTGCCGGCCTGCTTCACGAAGTTGCCCAAGAAGCCGACGCCTGACTTGCTGACGAAGCTCTGCACCGGGCCGAGGAACTTGTTGGCGAAGCCAGCGAACGTCGAGACGAGCTTGCCGACCTTGCCCAGCTTCATCACCATCGCAGCGCCCTTGGCGATGATGCCGCCGACGCCGCCGGTGACGAGCGAGAGCCCGACGCCGATCAGGATCTTGCCGATGGGCGACTTGGCGAACTTCACCACGCCCTTGACGACGGTCCCGATGCCCTTGCCGATTGCCTTGAACGCCTTACCGATGCCCTTGAGAAAGCCCATGGTGTTGAACCTCGAAGTGAAGAGATGCCGAATTATCGAAAGTTGAGAAACGAAGTTGCTGATCGCTCAGCCTTTGTTTCGTTTCCCTCGGAGCTGCTTCTTCAGATCGTCGCCGAGCTTCTTGTCTTTGACGTCGGCGGTCTTCACCGCGGGCGCGCCGTCGAGTGACATGGTGCGCTTCGGAGCGGCTGAAAAATCAGTCTTTTCAGTAGATTGCAGTGCCTCAAAGGCCTCTTTGAGGTACTTGAGCATCGAGCCTTCGTCGGGCGGCTTCATACCCATGGCCTCGAGGTCTTCGTCTTCGGCGAGGTAGATTTCGGGGTCGTCGCTGGGGTTGAGCACGAAGTGAACGACGCGATCGACGTATTCGTCGAGGGTTACGCCGAGGTTCTTGGCGATGCCCTCGGTGTTGGGGTCGGCGAGGATCTTCTTTCGAATCGAGGCGGCGTCGTTCTTTGCGGCGGGCATGGCGCGGCAGCGTACGCCAGGCTGGCTGGTTTTCATCGTCACAATCGCGTCGAAAACGGTGGTGCCCCTCCATCGGTTTGCGCATAGGGTGCGCGGCCTTTCGGCGTCTCAATTTTCCTGGGAGTTGTGCATGCGTGCGTCGTTTCATCGCGCGGTGGTGCTGGCAACGCTGACGGTGGCGGGCCTTGCGTCCGCTGAAAAAGCAGCGGTCAACGTGCACCTCGACCCGGGTCTCGGCACCGGCCTCGACAAGGTGATTCTCGTCACGGGCGCGACGCTGAAGATCGACACCACCCTCATTCAGGCGCTGGGCCCAGTGGCGCCGCAGATCGAAGGCTTCGGCCTGTCGGCGGTCGATCACACCTACCTCGACGACGGCGTGGCCTTCGGCGTGGGCCTCGGCGCGCGGCTGCGGCTCTTCAACGACGAGAAGGGCTACTACTT
The DNA here is from genome assembly GCA_016793525.1 of Archangium sp. The sequence continues at coordinate 9,151 of JAEUJT010000017.1, forward strand.
CAACCCGGGCAGCGGCCACCTCGGCAACCTCTGGGGCACCTACTGGCTCGACGCGCACGTGACGTACACGAGCGGCGGCTTCGGCGTCGGCTTCGACGTGGGCACCGGCTACGAGTTCTCGCTCGTCGACGGCCTCGGCATCGGCCCCTTCGCGAAGTTCTTGATGAACACGCAGCATGCGCAGCTGATGTTCGGCCTCTCCTTCACCGTCGGAGCGCCGCAGACCACGCCGACCGAAGCCGACTACGACAACGACGGCATTCTCGGCGACAACGACAAGTGCATCGACGAGGCCGGCCCGAAAGAAAACGGCGGCTGCCCCGACCAAGACGGTGACG
>JAEUJT010000024.1 GCA_016793525.1 Archangium sp.
TCGCCCCCGCCGTGAGGAGCGCCTGGGGCCACCCCGGTGAAAGCCCGCCGGCCGCGCGCAGCACCGCCACCCACGGCCACGCCCCCGCCGACGCCGCGGCCACGCCCGCCATCGAGGCCACGAAGGGGAGCCGATCTCTGCGCTTGAGATCGGCGTGGAACTTGATGGGAAAGACGGTCGACAGCCAGTTGCCCACGGCGAGCACGATGAGCACCACGGTGCTCGCCCCGGCGAGAGCGCAGGCGCCGTCGAACAGGCCGACGCCTCCCGCGAACATGGCTTGAAACCCCACCACCAGCGCCGCCATGGCCAGGCCGGCGCCGCCGTGCACGAGGTTCTTCGCCGCGAGCACCACCCCGAGGTCGACCGGCGACGCGGCGAACACCCCGAACCCCTGCCCGTCGTAGCCGAAGGCGTTCTGCGAAAACGTCGACGTCATCACCACTGCGCCGTAGAGCGCCAGGCCGCCCACCAGCCACGCGTCGGCCGACGCGCCGACCACCGCCTCGACCAGCGCCCGCGCCGAGAGCAGCTTCAGCAGCACCGCCAACACGAAAGGCACCGAGGCCAGCAGCCGGGCGCGCGGGTTGTTCCACAGGTCGAGCAGCTCGCGGACCACCAGGGTCGAGAACACCGAGCGGGTGCGCGCGAACGGGTCGGTGCGGCGCGCGGCCTCCGACGGCGCTCCGGCCGACGACGCGGCCCGGTGAAATTCGACGAGCAACCCCCACGCGACCACCAGCGCCACCAGCGACCACTCGAGGAGCGCCAACACGTCGGCGAAGGCCTCCACCGGCGCGCCGGACGCGGTGGCGGCCATGGCGTGGGCGTAGAACCCGGTGGGGAACCGACCCAGCGCGAGGGTGGCGTTGCGCAGCAGCTCGCTCGGCACCGCGCTCACGCCCACCTGCTGCACCTGCGACAACCACGAGGTGTCGACCGGCGGAATGAAGCTGGCCACCACCAAGAAGACGAAGAAGCCGGAGCCCAGCAACTCGGCGCTCCGCGGCTGGCGAAGCACCGCCAACATCGCGTGGAGCGCGGCCCTCGAGAGCGCCATGTTGAAAAGCACGAAGCCGGCCAGCGCGAAGAGCGGCAGCACGCCCGCCGACTCCGGCCGCTGCACGAGGTAGCCCAGCGAGGTGCCCGCCAGCGGGCCGTAGAGCACCAGCGCGCGCGGCTCGAACAGCCCGGCGACCATCGACGCGGCCATCAACCGGAGCGGGCCGATGGGGAAGCGCCCGTACCGCGACACCTCGCTGTGATCGTCGACGCCGGCCGAGAGCACCGGCCACGCCACCCACACACCGGTGGTGACGAAGGAGACCAGCCGCAGCATGAAGTCGGGCCAGAGCGCGGCGTCGACCTGCGCACCCCGAAGCACCACGGCGTAGAATGTCACCGCGGTGGCGATCGCAGGAGCGATCGACGCCGCGAAGCTGAGCCCCGCCAGCAGCGCCGACGCCCTCGGGTGCCGGTTGCGCTCGATGTCGAGCCGCAGCCGCCAGAGGAGCGCCACGTGGGCCCCGAACGACGGAATCGTCACCGGCCACCGCCGTAGAACGACACCATCGCCAGCCGCGCCGAGGGCGCTCCGACGAGCGCGTTGAAGACGGCCTCGAGCGACGCGACGCCGTGCCGGGCCTTGAGCGCGTCGACCGCCCCCTCGTCGACCAACGCCCCGTCGCGAATGATGCCGGCGTGGGTGGCGAGGCGATCGGCGATCTCCAGCACGTGGGTGGTCAGCAGCACCGTCACCCCGCGCCGCGAGAGCTCGGCCAGCAGCTCGCGAATGACCCCTACCGCCAGCACGTCGATGCCTTCGAAGGGCTCGTCGAGCAGCACCACCTCGGGCGCGTGCACCAGCGCGGCGGCGATGGCCAGCTTGCGGCGCATGCCCTTGGAGTACGTCGACACCAGGGCGTCGCCCTTCGAGAGCAGCTCGGTGAGCGCCAGCAGCTCCGCGCCGCGGCTCGAGGCCTCGTCGCCGCTCAGCCCGTGCATGCGGCCGCAGAAGGTCAGGTACTGCCGGCCGGTGAGGCGCTCGAACAACGAGAGCTCTTCGGGGACCACGCCGATTCGGTTCTTCACCTCGAGCGGCGCGCGCAAGGCGTCGATGCCGAGCACCTCGATGTGGCCTTCGTCGGGCGTGGCCAGGCCAGTCAGCAGCGAGATGGTGGTCGACTTGCCGGCGCCGTTGGGGCCGAGCAGCGCGTAGAACGCCCCCCGCGGAATCGTCATCGACAGGCCGCGAAGGGCCACGAAGTCGCCGAAGCGCTTGTGCAGCCCTTCAGCGCGGACGGCGGGCTCCATGCGCGCCGGAGTGTAGCGGCGCTCCGCCGAAAAGCGACGCGCCTCTCGGGCACGCCCAACGCGCGGTCAAAAAATCGAAGCGCCGCCACACTCGTTGAACGTGTCAACGCACTTGAGCTACGCGACACTGTTCACATGCCGAACAATCGCCCAGGTGAGCCCCGTGCGCTGTGGTTGGCCCTCCTCGTGGGCACCGCGGCCGGGCTCGCCACCGCGTCGTGTGGCCCAGCGAAGCTCCCGTGCAACAGCAGCTCGTGCGCGGGGTGCTGCACGGCGTCGGGAGCGTGTGAGTTGAGCGGCACGGTGAACGCCTGCGGCAGCTTCGGTCAGCGCTGCATGCAGTGCAGCTCGGGCCAGGTGTGCTCGCTCGGCATCTGCTCCACGCCGACATTCGGAGGAACGGGCGGCGGCGCGAGCTCCACCGGAGGCGGCGCGGGCGGCGGTTTCGGTGGCGGCTCCGGCGGCGGTTTCGGTGGCGGCTCCGGCGGAGGGTTCGGAGGAGGGACAGGCGGTGGCACCGGCGGAGGCACGGGCGGCGGCTCCGGCCAGTGCGCTGGGTGCTTCGCCGGCGCGCAGTGCCTCGACCTCATCAACAGCAGCCGCGATGCCTTCTGCGGCTCCGAGGGCCTCCCGTGCGCCGATTGCCGGTTGAGCGGAGCGACTTGCGTCAACTTCGAGTGCGTCGGCGGGACGCCGGGCGGCGGCGCGGGCGGCGGGAGCATCGGAGGCGGTACGGGTGGAGGCGGTACGGGTGGAGGCGGTACGGGTGGAGGCGGTACGGGCGGAGGCCTCGCCAACGAGACGTGCGCGACGGCGCTCACTGTCTCCACCGGCACTTTTACCGGCTCAACCGTGTTCGCGAACAACGACATTGAGACCAGCGACACGTCGTCGACCTGTACCGGCTTCACCAACGACGGCCCCGAGCTCGTGTACGCGGTGTCGCTCTTCAACGGCCAGGCGTTGACAGCGAGCGTGACGCCGAATGGCTCGTGGGACCCGGCGATCTACTTCATCGAGGCACCCGCTTCGAACTGCCTCACGCAGTCGTCGAGCTGCGTCGCCGGGCGCGATGCGTCGGGCAACGGCGGAGTCGAGACCGTCACCTACACGGCCACATCGAACAGCACCATCTACGTGGTGGTCGACGGGTACACGCAAACCACCTCAGGCAGTTTCTCGCTGTCCATTCTCCTCCAATAGCCTTCGTCCGAGCGCGCCATGCCCACCTCTTCG
>JAEUJT010000038.1 GCA_016793525.1 Archangium sp.
CTCCGGCGCAGCAGGCCAGCACGTCGACGCCGCGCGGCGCGAGCTCGCCGTGCAGACCCTCGGCGAGGGTGAGGTTGAACGCCTTGGTCGCACCGTAGGTCGCCAACAGCGGCGTGCCCTGGAAGGCGGTGAGCGACGACATCAGCACGATGCCGCCTCGGCCGCGGTGGGCCATGGCGGTGCCGAGCGTATGGGCAAGCGCGAGCGGCGCGCGGCAATTCACGTCGAGGCTCAGCTGCTGCTCGCGGAGGGGACGCTCGAGAAACGCGCCGTGGGGCACGAAGGCCGCGTTGTGCACATAGAGGCCGATGTCGCGGCCGTTCACCAGGCGGCCAAGCTCGTCAACCAGCGTCGGTGAGCCGAGATCGATGACCGCCGTCTCGACTTCGATGCCGACGTGTCGGGCCTTCAGCGACGCGGCGAGCTCCGTCAGCACCGCCTGGCGCCGCGCGAGCAAGATGACGTTCAGCCCTCGCGCCACCAACGCTTCAGCCCAGGCGGCCCCGAGCCCTTCAGAGGCACCCGCCACCAGCGCCCACGGCCCATATCGCGTACGAAAATTCACCACCCCGCCCTACGCCAGCTGCCTCCCGAGCTGAAGTCACATCGGGGGTCTGGCCGCGGGTGATGGGTCGCGCGCTCGTATTCCCGTTCTTATCAATCGACGAACGAACAATGACTCGAGAGACGTGATGTTCAAGCGCATGGTGCACCGATGCGCGAGGCAATCATGTTCGGAGGTGGGCTCGGCGGTGCAACCGGTGCGTTCTTGCAGCTGCTGCTGATGCTCAACCTCACGTGGCTCGAGAAAGTGCTCCAGCCGCTGGCGGTCGTCGATTTCGGTCTGCTGCTGTTCGTCTCGGTGTTTCTGCCCAGAAACACCACGCCGGTGCCGCTCGGCATGATGGTGCCGCAGTTTCATTGGCTGGCCCGGCCGCTGGTCTCGGTGCTGTTCGTGATGCTCTGCGCGCTCGTCGGGGCCGGTCTTGCCCTGTTGGTGCATAGAATGCGGCAATGGGGCACCTGACGTGACGCCTGCCTTCGATGACGCCGAGGTCGAGCGGGCCGCTGCGGGCCTGCAGCTCGCCTTGCCCCGGGTCCCCCACGCTGGGCGCACCGGAGACATTCGCGCCGCCACCACCGGCACGTCGATGGAGCTCGCCGACTTTCGCGCGTACCACCCGGGCGACGACCTGCGGCACGTCGACTGGAATGCGGTGGCCCGCACCGACGAGTGGGTGGTGCGGGTGCGCCATGACGAGGTGTCTCCGCGGGTCGAGGTGTGGCTCGACACCTCCGCGTCGATGGGCGCCCACGCGGCGAAGGCCCGCTGCGCGCGAATGGCCGCCTGGTGGGCGTGCCTGGTGGCGAAGCACCGCGGGTTGGAGCCGGTGTTGGTGGCGATGGGGCCTCCGCAGCACCGCGTCTCGGGGGCCGATGTGCACCCGCTCTGCCACCAGCTGGCCCTCGACGGCGTCGCCGCGTTCGAGGTGGCCATCGGTCAGGTGCCAACCACCGCCCGGTGCGGGCTGCGCGTGGTGGTGAGCGACTTTCTCTCTGAGGCCGCGCCGCGCACGGTGCTGCAGCGGGTGTCGCGCGGCGCCGCCGGGGTCGCGCTGGTGCAGGTGCTCGACTCGGAGGAGCTCGAGCCGACCCCGGCCGACGGCGCGCGTCTGGTCGACGCGGAGACCTCGGAGGCGTTGGAGCATCAGCTCTCGCCGTCGCTCATCGCCACCTACCGCCAGCGGCTGTACGCGCACGTCACCGCCTGGCGCACCGCCGCCACCGACGCGGGCGCGCAGTTCGTTCAGCTCGACGCCGGAGTCCCGTTCTTCGAGCTGACCCGCACCTCGCTGTCGGTGCTCGCCGAGGCGTCGCGCTGAAACGTCGGCGGCCCACCTACAGGGTCGAGGGTGACCCCGAGCATCTGGAGCGCACCTGCCGCTAGATTCCCGACCGTGTCGGACTGGCTCGAGCGCATCGTCCAGCGGTTCCTGCCGCCAGCGCTGACCGGACTGGGCCGCATGCGATGCCGTTTCTTCGTCATCGCCAACCTGGTGGCCTTCGCCTTCGCTGCGGTGTCGTGTGTGGCCTTCGAGCTGGCGGGAGACTCCGCGCAGGCCGCGGCCAACTTCTTGGTGCTGGTGGGTTCGGGGCTGGCGCTGGTGTGGCTGCGGCGGAGGCAAAAGCTCACCGTGCCGGTGCACCTCGCGGCATGGGGCGCCATCGGCTCGTGCGGCCTGGCCACACTTTCGACGTCACCGCCCGACATCACCAACGCGTGCATCATCGCCGTGGTGCCGCTCATGGCGCACCTCTCGCTGGGGCGGCGCGAGGCGTTTCGGTGGCTGATCATCTGCATCGCGGCCGGGGGCATCTTCATCTGGCTGTCGCGCATCGGCGTCTCGTTTCACCACGGAGACCCAACGCCGTGGATCAGCCCGGTCATCAACATCGCGATGCTCACGGTGGTGCTGTGGGCCTTCGCCGGCGCGTACGACTCCGTCTACGAGCGCGCCCTCACCGAGATGGAGCAGGTCGACGCCGCGAAGCGCACGTTCCTCGCCACCGTCAGCCACGAAATTCGTACGCCGATGAACGGGGTGCTGGGCCTCACCGAGGCGATGTTGGCCGAGCCGCTCTCCGCGTCGCAGCGGGAGAACCTGCTGCTCATTCACCGCTCGGGGAAGCTGCTCATCTCGCTCATCAGCGACCTGCTCGACCTCACCAAAGCCGAGGCGCGCAAGCTCACCATCGACATCGAAGACTTCCGCCTCGACCAGCTGCTCGACGACGTGCGCGGGCTGTTCGAGCCGCTGGCGGCGAAGAAGGGCGTGGCGCTGAGCGTCGAGCGCGACGCGGCCATCGCCGAGGTGGTGCGGGGCGACGCGCTGCGCCTCGGCCAGGTGCTGAACAATCTGGTGAACAACGCGGTGAAGTTCACCCCCTCCGGCGAGGTGCGGGTGGTGGTGCGCGCTACGAGCCCGACGCGCGTTCGCTTCGCGGTGCGCGACACCGGCATCGGCATCGAGGCCTCCGTCGTCCCGCGTCTCTTCTCCCCCTTCGAGCAAGGCGACGGCACGACCACCCGCCGCTTCGGCGGCACCGGGTTGGGCCTCTCGTTGGCCCAGCAGCTCGTGACGCTCATGGGCAGCCACATCGAGGTGGAATCGGAGCCGGGAATCGGCACGGTGTTCGCCTTCGAGCTCACGTTGGAGCCCGGCGTGGCGCCGCCGCATATCATCGCCCCGCCAGCGGGCGTCGTCGCCACCGACGCGACGCGTAAGGTGTTGGTGGTCGACGACAACCCCATCAACCTGGTGGTGGCGACGCAGCTCGTGAAACACGCCGGTTTCACAGCGAGGCAGGCGACGTCAGGCGCAGCCGCGCTGGCAGCCCTGTCTGAGGAGCGCTTCGACGTGGTGCTGATGGACTGCCACATGCCCGACATGGACGGGTTTCAGACGACCGAGCGGATTCGCGCGCTGACGACGCCGTACGCGACCGTACCGGTGGTCGCGCTCACCGCGTCGGTGCTGCCCGAGGAGCACGCGGCCTGCCGCCGCGCGGGGATGAACGACGTGCTGGTGAAGCCGGTGTCGCTCGAGACGCTGTCGCAGATGCTCCGCCGGTACATGCCGTCGCGCTGACACCCACGTGTCGGTGCAGGTGCGCACCCCAGGGCGTGATCCAAAGTCAGGTCTCGTTGCACTCACTGGGTATGCACCCTCTGCACGTCTTGGTGGTCGACGACGACGAGTTCATTCGCCGGTGGCTCCGCCGCCTCTTCGCCGACGTGGCCTTCGTGTACCTGGCGGCCGACGCGAGCGAGGCCCGCACCGCGCTGAAGGAGTTCCACTTCGACGCGGTGCTCAGCGACTTCGCGATGCCGGGTGAAGATGGGCTGTCGCTGCTCCGGCACGTGGCCGCGGTGGCCCCAGAGAGCCGCCGGGTGCTGTTCAGCGCCGACGTGCCCGCCGGAGCCTCCGACGCGGTCGCGCTGGGTCAGGTGTCGGCCGTGCTCGAGAAGCCAGCCCGCGGAGAGCGCGTGCGCGCCGCGGTGGTGGATCCGCTCCTGGCGCTCGGGGCGGCGGCCAACGGCTGACCACCCTACCGGCGTCGACGTGTGAACCGAACACATCGCGAAACACGCCCAGCGGGCACGCGCGTCACGACGGGCGCGGCGACGCGACGGCGTTCTGCAGAATGGCGCGCAACTCGTTCAAGTTGATCGGCTTGTCGAGGAACGCGGTGGCGCCCAGCACGCTCGCGCGGCGGTGGGTCTCTTCGTCGCCGAAGCCGCTCACCAACACCACCGGGGTGGTCCACCCGCGGTCGCGCACGCTCTCGAGAATCTGCATGCCGGTGAGCCCGGGCATGCGCACGTCGGTGACGATGAGGTCGGGCGGAGAGCCGCGCTCCTCGAGCAGCAACGACGCGCCGAGGTGCTCGAGCAACGCGCGCCCGTTCGGCACCCCGATGACCTCGTAGCCTTCGGCCTTGAGCACGTCAGACAGCGCCCAGCGCAGCTCGTCGTCGTCTTCGGCCAGCAGCACCCGAATCTTCCGCGGGCGGGTGCGCGCGGCCACCTCGTCGTCGGCCACCGGAGCCGACTCGCTCGGCGCCTTCTTGCCCTTCGGCGCCAGCGCCTCGTCGCGGTACGCCTTGAGTCGGTAGTGAATGGTGCGCGGCGAAAGGCCCAGCAGCTCCGCGGTCGCGCCCACCGAACCCACCGCCTCGTAGGTCTCGAGAATGGTGGCGCGCTCGATCTCCGCCATCTTCTTGCCGACCAGCGCGCGGCCCCAGTGCGCGCCGTCGGCTTCTTTGTACATCTGCTCCGGCAGGTCGGCCGGCGAGATGGAGCCGTCGGTGGCCACGGTGAGCGCGTGCTGCGCCACGTTGTGCAGCTCGCGAATGTTGCCCGGCCAGTCGTACTGCAAGAGGATCCGCTCGACCGAGGGGCTGGTCGTGAACCGGGTGCGACCGCTTCCACTCCGCTCGGCGATGACCTGGTTCCACAGCTCGAGAATGTCGGCCTTGCGCTCCCGCAGCGGCGGCACGCGAATCGACAACACGTGGAGCCGGTAGAACAAGTCGGCGCGAAACTTCTCCCGCTTGATGGCCTCGGCCAAATCGTGGTGCGTCGCCGCCACCACCCGCACGTCGACCGAGATGTTCTGGGTGCCGCCCACGCGCTCGAACGACTGCTCCTGCAGCGCGCGCAGCAACTTCACCTGCAACGTCAGCGGCAAGTCACCGACCTCGTCGAGGAAGAGCGTGCCCTTGTGCGCCAGCTCGAAGCGGCCCTTGTGCTGGGCGATGGCGCCGGTGAACGCGCCCTTCTCGTGGCCGAAGAGCTCGGTCTCGAGCAGGTTCTCGGGCAAGGCGGCGCAGTTGACGGCGATGAACGGCCCGTCGCGGCGAAGGGAAAACCGGTGCAGCGTGCGCGCGACGATCTCTTTGCCCACGCCCGTCTCGCCCGTCACCACCACCGGCAGCTCGCTGCGGGCCGCCACCATCGCGTGGCGCCACACCTCGCGCATGCGCGCGCTCGAGCCCACCACCACCTTCGGCAGCGGCACCGGTTTCGCGTCGCTCGGGCCGGCGAACGTGCGCTGCGCCGCGTAGCTCAGCACCGTCTCGAGGTTCGACAGGCCGATGGGGCTGGTCAGCACCACGTCGGCGTTGAGGGCGCTCGCGGCGGTCATCAGCTCGCCCGTCGCCGGCCCCACCGCCACCACCGTGCACGGGTGCTCTCGGCGCAGCTGCGCGAGGCGATTCGCCGCGCCTTGGGGGCTGTCGTCAACCGTCACCAGCACCGCGTGCGGCCTCCACTCGAGCGTGTCCGCCAGCGAGGTCTCCAGCGTGCCGGTGCGTACCGCCGCGCCGACCGAGGTCAACGCCTCGACCAGCTCCGCCGCCACGACCTCGTGCGCGATGACCAACGCCCGCATCGGCTCGACCGTGGCCTCTTCAGGCGACGCCTCAGGCTTCGTCGACGGGCGCTTGCGCGGCACGGCTGCGAATGTTGTCGCCACTTTCGCCCAGCACAAGGGCCGAGCTTCGATTTCAGTGCAGCTGTAAGCTCGTGTGGGCGCGCGCCGTGATTTTTCCGCAGTATTTGCGCGCGCCGCGAAGCGAGTCCCCGGGGGCGCACATGGCCTCCTTCGTGCAGACCTTGTGCGCATGAGGAACACGGAGTCGACGTGACGGTGAAGAGGGGAAATCTCGCGGAGCACCTGGTCGAGCTGACGCACCTGCCGGCGTTGCGCGCGGCGGTGCTGAACGAGTCGCGCGCGGCGTTGACGTCGCTCATCGAGTCGCTCGCCAGCCTCGACGGCACGGTGCGCGAGCAGTTCTTCGAAGCCACCGCCGAGCTCGAGCCGGCGCTGGCGAAGCTGGTGGCCGACGCGGCCGACGAGGTGCTCCCCGGCCGCGCCCTGCGAGATCTCCGCACGGTGCTGCGTCGCCTGCGCTGCGTGCTGCACAACCTCACCGCCTTCGAGAGCGATGGCTCGCTGACCGCCGAGCAGCTGCACGTGCGCTACGCACAGGTCGACCTCGCGGCCGAGGTGCGGCGCTGCTTCGCGGCCTTCAGGCCGTTGGCGGCGCGGCGCGGCGTGGCCTGTACACTCGAGGCGGCGGGCCCGCTGGTGGTGACCGTCGACGCGGCGAAGTTCGAAACGGTGCTCCTCAACCTGCTGTTCAACGCCTTCAAGTACACGCCGGAGCGCGGGCACGTCACCTGCTCGCTCGAGCGCGACGACGAGGCCGACGAGGTGGTGCTCACCATCTCCGACAGCGGGCCGGGCATCTCGCCCGCGCAGACAGAGAAGCTCTTCAGCCACCAGCGGCAGAGCGACCGCAGCGTCTTCTTGAGCGCCAACGGCGTGCGCTTCAGCCTGGGCACGTCGCGCGATCTGGTCTCGCTCCAGGGCGGCGTGCTGCGGCTGGTGCCCCACCCGTCGGCCGGCGCGCTCTTCCGCGTGCGGCTGCCGGCCCACCCGCCCCAGAGCGTCGCGGTGCTCGACCCCGAGCCGCTGCCGGGCGCGCTCGCGCTGCACGTCGCCGAGGTGGCCACCTCCGAGCTCGCGGTCGAGGCCGCGCTCCCGCAGCGCCCGGTCACGGCGTCAAACCGCCCGCTCGTGCTGGTGGTGGGCAGCAACCGCTCGATTCAGCGCATCTTGGTCGAGTCGTTCTCCGATGCGTTTCAGGCGGTGTCGGCCCTCGATGAACCTGCGGGCCTCGAGCGCGCGCTGCAAACCACCCCCGACGTCATCGTCATCGATCTCCAGCTGCCGGCGCTCGACGGGCGCGAGCTCATTGCCGGCCTCAAGCGCCAGCCGCGCCTGGTCGACGTGCCGCTGATGGTGCTCACCGACGACGAGCGGCCCGAGCACATCATTCAGCTGCTGCAAGACGGCGTGCTCGACGTGGTGCGAAAGCCGTTTCTGCTCCCGGAGCTGCGCGCGCGGGCCAACAACCTCATCTCCACCAAGCGCGCGCGCGATGTGCTCAACGCCACCGTGGGCCACCACGAAGGCGACATGCTCAAGCTCGCCACCGACGTGACCAAGCACCAGCAGCACCTGCAGCAGACGCTCAACGAGCTCGAGCAGGCGCGGCGAGCGCTCGACGCGGCCAACCGGGTGAAGAGCAATTTTCTCCGCGTGATGTCACACGAGCTGAAGACGCCCATCACCGCGATGCAGCTGCACGTGCGGCTGCTCGAGCGCGACCCGCAGGCGAAGTTGTCACCGAAGGCGGCCGACGGGCTTCAGCGCATCTTCCGCTCATCGCGGCGGCTCAACCACCTGGTCGACACCGCGCTGCACTGGGCGCGCGTGGAGAGCGGCCGGCTGCGGCTGGAGCTCGAGCCCTTCAATCTGGGCGACGTGGTGACCGCGGTCACCACCGAGCTCGGCAGCTACGCGCAGCAGAAGGGCCTCGAGCTGGCGGTCACCGTCGAGCAACCGTCGCCGCCGATGCTGACCAGCGACCGCAAGCTCGCGCAGCTGGTGCTGTACAACATCGTCGAGCGCGCGGTGCAGCTCACGGAAGAGGGCGTCGTGCGCATCACCCTCCGCCACCGCGACGGCGCGCACCACGTCTCTGTACGTGATGGTGCGACACAGCTCGACGCGCGCGATGAGAATGAGCTGTTTGATCCACTCCCGCTCGGCGACCTGCACGAACGCAGCGGCGGAGGCTCCGGCCTCGGGCTGCACGTGGTGCGCGACCTGGCCCGCGCCATGGGCGGCGACGTCGAGCTCGGCCCCACCGAGGCCACCGGGAACACCTTCACCCTGCGCCTGACGGATCAGAAGAACGGCTGATCTCTGCAGTTCTTGCAGTTTGGACCCTTTTCCACGCGGAAACCGCGCAAGACGCGACGCGGCCTGATTCAGCGAGCTCAACGAGTCACGTGTGTTGGCCGTCGCCAGCAGGTGGCGCGCTCGTTGCTTTCCCAGCGGAGCGCCATGCTGACCAACGCCTCCGACACCGACATCGCGATTCCCTGGCTGCCGACTCCTCGGGTGCGGGTGTTGCTCGCCGAAGACGACGCCGATGTGCGCCAAGCGCTCTCCCGGCTGCTGCGCCGCGACGGGTACGTGGTGCGCACGGTGAACAACGGCCAGGCGCTGGTGAACGTGCTCTCCCCGTGGATCTTGGGCGAGAGCGAGCCGCCGGCCGACCTCATCGTCACCGACATGCGCATGCCAGGCTTCAACGGCCTCAGCGTCGTCGAGGGCCTGCGGGCGTGCGGGTGGTGGCAGCCGGTGCTGCTCATCTCCGCGTTCGCCGATGAGCACGTGCAGCAGCGCATCTCGTCGATGAAAGACGTCGCGTTTCTGCCCAAGCCCTTCGACGACGTCGATCTCGAGAACGCGCTCTCGAAGCTGCTGGCACCCGAGCTGTTCTAGCGACCCGACACCACCGCACCTTTCATCGTCTCACCGCATCGGAGGAGTCTCTTGGAGACCAAGACCAACGGCCACGCGCTCATCACCCCCAAGCGGTCGACGCAGCAGCTGCGCGCGCCGCGCCGGCCGGCCAAGCCTGACGACTACACCCTCTTCCTCGAGCGCCGACTCGAAGCGCTCCAGAGAGGCCTCGAGGCCGCCGCCGACGGCGACTTCTCGACGCGGCTGCCCAAGGCCGGCGCCAACATCACCACCGACGTGGCGGTGTCGTTCAACTCGCTCATCGACCGCGCCCAAGGCGTGACCCAGGCGCTCGAGCGCGTCAGCCGCACCGCCGGCCGTGGAGACACCGTCGTGCAGCTGCCCGCCAACCTCGGCACCGGCGCGTGGAACACCTGCACCACCTCAGTGAACACGATGATCGGGGAGTTCACCAAACACACCCAAGAAATCGCCCGCATCGTCAACGGCGTCGCCGAAGGTGACCTCTCGAACAAGATGACGCTCGAGTTCGACCGCTACCCGCTCCAGGGCGACGTGCTGCGCGTCGGCCACGCGGTGAACCGGCTCGTCGATCGCCTCCGCGTGCTGTCGTCTGAAGTGACGCGCGTCGCTCGCGAAGTCGGTACCGAGGGCAAGCTCGGCGGCCAGGCCGACGTCAAAGACCTCACCGGCACGTGGAAGGACCTCACCGACAACGTCAACCTGCTCGCCGGCAACCTCACCGCCCAGGTGCGCAACATCGCGCTCGTCACCACGGCCGTCGCCAACGGAGACCTCTCGCAGAAGATTACAGTCGATGCGCGCGGTGAAATTCTCGAGCTCAAGAACACCGTCAACACCATGGTGGAGCAGCTCCGCGCCTTCGC
>JAEUJT010000073.1 GCA_016793525.1 Archangium sp.
CCTGCGGCCCCCACCGGCCCTCGACGTTGAGCTCGCTGGTGGGGCCGCGCATCGCGAGCGAGTGGACCGTCAGCGCGCCGTCGTTCCATTCAAGCTCCACGGGCTCGACGTTGGCCGCCGCGACCTCGCCTCGCGCGACCGCCAGCCTCGAGAGCTTCGCCGTGCCGTGGCCGCTGCGCACGTCACGGAGAGGCACCTGCGCCGTCACCGCGCCCGCCAGCGCCAACGAGAGCCCGGTCACCGAGGCAGGCAACCACGCCGAGGCATCGGGGAGGTTGACGAGGAGCGACACTGCCGCCGGCCACGCGTCTTGCGCGGTGATGGCCGCCGTACCAGAGATGCCGGGCACCACCGTGCCGCTCACGTTCAGCGCGCGCCCCACCAGCTCGAAGGCGAGCGACGACGCGCCCAGGGCCTGGCCGCGCAGGTGCACGTCACTGCTGGTGAGGGTGGCGTTCGCGCGCACGGTGTCGGTGTCGCCGCTCACCGTGCCCGCGGCGTGGAAGCCACCCGACACCACCAGCGATTCCGACGGGTCGATGAGCTCTTGAAGCGAGCCTTCGGCGACCTCCAGCCGGTAGTCGAGCGGCCCGGCGAAGCGCCAGGTGCCGTCGACCGAGGTCGTGCCAAGCGGCCCAACGAAGCGCGTCGGCTCGAGCACCAGCGCCTCGCCGTCGACAAAGCGAATCACCGTGTCGGCGTCGCCCAGGCGGCGCTCCAGGTACACCGCGTCTCGCGCGCGCATGGCCACCACGCCGTTGAACGTCTTCGCCGGGCCGTCGACCAGCGCCACCGCCGACACCTTGCCGAACAACACGCCCTGCATGTTCTTCATCGACGGGCTCAGGTCGGCGAGCAGGTCGACCACGTCTTCGACCCGGCCATCGGGCAGCTGAATCGACGCGCGCGTCTGCAGCCCCTCGGGCGCGAAGCGCAGCGCGACGTCGCCGAAGTACTGGGTGCGCCCCTTCTGCGCCGCGATGGAGGGGAACGAGAGCGTGTCGTCGCCGTACGTCACCGGGCTCTGCACGATGCCCAGCGCGTAGCCGCGCAACGTGAAGTCGCGCAGCGTGAGGTGACCATCGACCTTCAGGTCCGCTCCCGGCCCCGTGAGCGTGGCGTGCGCCGAGCCGACCCCCGACCACGGCAGCCCGGAGATGGCGCCGAAGTCAGACAGATCGATCGACGGCGCGGCGACGCGAATTCGCAGGCCTTCGCGCGTGTCGAAGAAGAGCCGCGTCGAGCCGGTGAAGGTCGAGCGCCCGCTCCCGCCCACCGAAAGTGCGATGTCTTGAAAGTCGACCCAGGTGTCGGTGATCTCGAGGTGAAATTTCCCTCGCGACTCGGCGAAGGTGAGTATCGGCGCGCGGCCCGCAGCTGGCTCGGTATACGCGTGGGTCGCGAGCGTGAAGTGGCCGGTGCGAAAGTCGACGTCGCCGATGAGCGACGGCACCGGCAGCAACTTGCCCGACACCGCGCCCTTCACCGTCGCGGGGAAATCGACCCACGCGCCGGGCACCCCGGTGCGCTCGAGCACCTGTCCCAGCGACACGTCTTTTGTCTCGAAGCGCGCCCGCACCGGGAAGCCACCGGTGAGCCCGACGTCGGCCGACACCCGCACCTCGCCCTCACCCACCTTGAAGCGCAGCGCGTCGACCGTCACCGTTTTGCCAGACCACGCCAGCTGGCCGCTGAAGTCTCCCGGGGTGAAGCGGCCCAGCGAGATCTGACTGGCCTGCACGTCGGCCCGCACCAGCGGCGCGTCGGCGTGCCCGGCCACCGACACCCGCGCCCAGAGCTGACCGCGCGGCGCCTCGAGTGGCACCCCGAGCCGAGGCAGCGCCTCCATCGGAACGTAGAGCTGCGCGGTGGCCGCCAGCTGCGGAATCGCGTCGCACAGCGACACCGTGCCTGAGGCCCCGAGGCTGATGCCCTCGAGCGCGAGGTCTGCCCGCCGCACCTCGAGCTCGCGGGCGGAGAGATCGATGGTGCCCTCGAGATGCACCCGACCGAGCGTCAGCGCGCGGTCGGCGGCGAGGTGCACCACCCCGCTCCGCACCCGAACGTCGGCTTCGGCGGTGGCGCGGCCCACGTTGGCGTCGACCTGCACGCCCTCTGCGCGGAGGCTCCGGCCGTCGGGCAGCGAGAGTGAAAACGTGCCCTCTTCGATGTGCAGCTCCTGCACCCGAACAGTCTTCAAGCGATCGAGCGCGCAGGTGTCTCGCTTCGGCTTCGGCGACGTCGCCGTCGTGACCTGCACGTGCACGCGCGGCCGCACCAGCGTCAGCTCGCGCACCGATACCCCGCCCAGGAACAGGCCGCGCAGCCCGACGGACGCCTCGTCGATGGAGATGAAGTGGCCCTCGCCGTCGTCTTCGAAGAGCGTGACGTCGTGCACCTTCGCCGAGAGCGTGAGCACGTCGAACTCGCAGCGCCCGATGGAGGCCGGGCCGCCGACCATCGACGGCAACCGCGCAGTCAACGTGCGGCACCCCCAGGCGCCGGCGCGCTCGGTGCGCGACGCCGCCAACACGGCGACGGCCAGCAGCACCACCACCCCCAAGACACGGCGTCGCAGTCGAGGGCGCACGATGAACCCGCCCTACTTCAGAGCTTCCCCAGCCCTTCGAGGTACCGATCGATCTCCGCCAGATCGACCGCGGCCTTTCGACCGGGCGCCGACGGCGCGGGCGGCGGAATACCCGCGGGCGCGGCCGACGCCGATGGCGGCATGACGTCTGAGACCGGCGCGGCCGCGAGCGGAGCCACGGGCCGTGGAGCGGGAGCAGCTGGAGCCTCGGGAGGGGGCCGCACCACCTCGGGAGCTGGAGCCGCCGCCGGCGCCACCGTTCGCGCCACGTTCACCGCGGCGATGGGCGCCGGGGCCGGCGCCGCCACCGCGTGGAGCCCCGTCTCGAGCCCGAGGTTGTCGGCGATGCCTTCGATCAACGGCGCACGAATCTCCGGGGTACGCGCGAGAAACGCCTCGAACAGCGCGTTGTCGCACAGCGTGTTGATGACCCGGGGCGTGCCGCCGCTGCGCCGGTGAATGGCCGCGATGGCGTCGGCGTGAAACGGCAAATTCGTGCTGCCGGCCAGGCGCATGCGGTGCTTCACGTACGCCTCGGTGGAGTCGGCGTTGAACGGCTCCAGCCGGTACCGCATCGCCACCCGCTGGGCCAACGGCGGGTCAAGCTTCAGGTTCTTCTCGATCTCCGGCAAGCCGAAGAAGACGAAGCTGATCAGCTTGCGCTCGGGCACCTCGAGGTTCAGCAGCCCACGAAACTCCTCCATCAGCTCGCGGGTCTCGAGCATCTGTGCTTCGTCGAGCAGAACCACCGCCTTGCGGCCCTGCTCGTAGATCTGGAGCAGCCGCTGGTAGAGCTGCGACAGCAACGCCAGCTTTTCTTGCGCCGGGTTCTCGACGCCGAGCTGGAGCGCGATGCGCCGCAACAGCCAACTCGCGGTGATGCCGGAGTGGATGATGACCAGCAGCGCCGCCTCGTATTCTTCTTCGGGCAGCGAATCGAGCATGCGCCGGGCGAGCGTCGTCTTGCCGGCGCCGATGTCGCCCACCAGCACCGCCAGGCCCTTCATCGAGCTCACCGAGTGGAGCAACCGCGTCAACGCCTGCTGGTGCTGTGGCGCGCTGAAATAGAACCGGCTGACGGGCGCGTTGCTGAACGGCTCCGAGGCCAGGCCGAAAAAATCAAGGTAGCTCATGGCGACTTAGACGTACCCCACCTTGCGACCCTTGGAGGGGGGCTTGGGCGCCGCCGGCGCGTCGTCTTCGGGCGACGTCATCGCCGACAGCCGCTGCACATTGGCCGCGACCTCTCGGTAGGCGCCGTCGACACGCTCGACGCGCATGAACTGGGCGAGCGCCTTGCCCGCCTGACCCGCGCCTTCGTACGCCGTCGCCAGCTCGTAACGGGCGGCCTTCTCGACGTCGCCGGTGGCGTGCTCCGACGCCAGCGCCTGCATGTACGCGTCGATGGCGCCGGGGAAGTCGCCCTTCATCACCTGCAGCATGCCGATCATCGTCAGGCAATCGACCTCTTTGCGTTTCCCCACGCAGCCGCGGCGCGCCACCATGAACTCGTTGATGGCGTCGTCGACGAGCATCATTTCTTTGTAGGCGATGCCCAGGTCGTAGTGCGTCTCGACGTCCTCCGGCTTGACCACCTTCTCGACGGCCTTCTTGAACTCGGAGAAGACCTCCTCCATCGGCACCTGGTACTCGTCGGCGGCCGCCGGAGCCGCGCTCGTGTCGAGCTCCTCGGCGAGCTCGTGCGCCAGGTCGAACGAGCCAGATGACGGCACGGCCTGCTCCACCGGAGCCCCGCCGCCCGCCTCCCCAGCCTCGAGTTGCGCCATGAGCCGGCTCGCGCGCTGATGTTCGGGGTACGCGATGAGAATCGTCTCGAGAATCTCGCGCGCCTCTTCGTACAGGCCCTGCTCGAGGAAGAAGGTCGCCTCGTCGCACTCCTCCGCCGCGGGTTCGTCTTCGGGTGGCGCTTCGACGGCCTCTTCGTCTTCGACCGGCGGCGCTTCGACCGGCTCTTCGCCGCCCTGGGCCGCGAACGGGTCTGGATCTTCGAGCGCCGGAACCTCGGGCGTCAGGTCGACGCTCTGGCGCAGCTTCGACGGCGGCGACTCGAGGTTCGCGAACATCGAGCGATCGATGCGAATGCCGCGGGTCGGCTCTTCGTTGCCGCTCTCGCCCAGCGGCGACGCCCCCCCACGCGTGAGGGCCGGGTTCGACGAGGTAACGGGCTCCGCGGTGGGCGTGGCCCAGGGCGGCGCGCCGTGCTCTTCGACCGCGCTGAACTCGCCGGTGACGGCCGTGTCATCGCCGAGGGTGCCCGGGGCCACCAGCGGCTCGTCTTGGCTGTCCCACACCGGGGGCGGCGACGCATCGGCGAACGCCTGCGACTGCGAGTCTTCACCCGCCAGCACCAGCTCGCCGTCGTCGGGCGCGGGGGCCACGTCTTCGGCCGCCACCATGTCGGCCGGCTCGGGTTCGAGCGCGTCGTGCGGCTCGTCGGCGATGATGACTTCGTCGTCGCTCGAGTCGACCAAAATGGCGTCGTCGGCGACTTCTGACGGGCTGCCGGTGGGCGCCTCGACCGCGTCTCCACCTGCCACGCGGAGCGCCGCCAAAAACGCCGGCACCTCGGGGTGGCCCGGGTTCTGCTGCAGCACCGCCTGCAGGTACGGCTGCGCGCGCTGGGCGTCGCCGCGGCGGGTGTGCAGCCGCAACACGTTGAGCAGCTGCTCGAACGCCTGCGCCTGGTTGTTCGACGCGACGTAGATCGCGTACGCCTTCTCGTGCGCGTCGATGTTCTCGGGGTCGTTGGAGAAGATCTTTCGCAGGTGCTCGAGCGCTTTGTCGTGCAGCCCGTACTTCACGTACACGTCGGTTTCGGTCAGCAGCTTCGCGATCGAATCGACCCGCGGCTTCTCAGGCTTGTTCGGCAGCGGCGCCTGGCCCGCGATCGACGGCTGCGAGCCCGATGAGCGCGGGAGCGCCTGCATGGTGCCGCTCGACTTCGACGACACCGCCACGGCGCCGTGCACGCCGCTCCCCGCGACATGCACCCCGCTGCCGCTGACGAGGCTCTCGTTGCGCGCCGCCACGTCGGGGTCGTTGGGGTCGAGCTGCGCGACGTGCTGCCAGACCTGCTCGGCCTCGTCGTTTTGCCCCCGGCTCTCGTAGGCGCGCGCGAGCTCTTTGTAGACCGACACCGTCTTCGAGGTCTGACCGAGCCCCTGAAACGCCGTGGCCAGCAGCCGCAACGTGTCGACGTCGCGGGGGTCGGCCTTGAAGCAGACCTGCAGCTTGGCCAACGCGCGCTTCTGGTCGTTGCGCTGCAGATACAGCTCGGCCAGCTCTTTGTGCAGCGGCAGGTCGTTCGGCTCGAGCGCGCTGATGCGCTCGGCCACGCGCAGGTAGTCGTCGACGCTGTTCTGGCGCTTGAGGTGCTCGGCCGCGCGCTGGAACTCGGCTACCGCCTCTTGGTTGAGCCCCTCGCGCACGTAGAGGTCAGCCAGCTTCACCCGCGACGGCACGTTGTCGGGGTCGAGGTCGACCATCTTCTTCAAGACGTCGAGGCTCTTTCGAGTGTCGCCGGCCTTGTCGTAGTGGTTGGCGACGATCTGGTAATACGCCATCGCCTCGCCCATCAGCTGCAGCTGCTGGTGCAGCTCGGCGAGCTTGATGTTCAAGTCCATCAACGTCGGGTCCAGCTTCAACACCTGCTTGTAGAGCGCGACCGCCTTCAGAAAGAAGCCGTCGGTGGCGTAGCTCTCAGCGACCTTCGTGAAATAGACGGCCGCTTGCGGGTTGTCGTTCTTCTTCTGAAACAGCTCCCCCATCTTCTGGAGAATGCGCACGTCTTTCGGGTCCACCTCGAGGACGCGCTGGTACTCCTTGATGGCTTTGTCATAGGCCCCTTTGGCGACCAACTTCGCCGCGGCCTCGATGATCTTGTTCTTGTCCAAGGGGCTGGAATCGCTCGGGTTTCGTGAGGACGACCGGGGGAGCCGTCAGCGCGAAAGCTACCAGACTCCCTGGGGTCGGTCCACGAAGCTGACGGCGGCCCTTACGGCGTCTCTTCGATGGCCTTCTTCAGCCGCTGGGTGCCCGTCTCAGAGGCGTGCATGCGCTCGACGAACCGGGTGTCGTATTCGCCGCGCACGAAGGCGTCTTCCTGCATCGCCGCGCGGTGAAAGGGGATGTTGGTGCGAATGCCCTGCACCACGTATTCCGACAGCGCGCGCTGCATGCGCTTGATCGCCACCGCTCTCGATTCACCGGTGACGATCAGCTTCGCCACCAGCGAGTCGTAGTGCGGCTGCACCACGTAGTTCTCGTAGGCGGCCGAGTCGACGCGCACGCCCAGGCCACCCGGCGCGCTGTAGGCGGTGAGTTTCCCCGGCCAGGGCGCGAAGGTGACCGGGTCTTCGGCGTTGACCCGGCACTCGATGGAGTGGCCCGACATGGTCACGTCGGCCTGGGTGAATGGCAGCTTCTCTCCGGCTGCGAGCCGAATCTGGGTGCGCACCAGGTCGACGCCCGTCACCTGCTCGGTCACCGGGTGCTCGACCTGCACGCGGGTGTTCATCTCCATGAAATAGAACTGGCCGTTTTCATCCATCAGGTACTCGATGGTGCCGAGGTTCGAGTAGTTGATGGCGCGCATCGCCTCGACCGAGACACGGCCCATCTTCTCGCGCAGCTCCGGGCTCACGCCGGGCGACGGGCTCTCTTCGATCAGCTTCTGGTGGCGGCGCTGTACCGAACACTCGCGCTCCCCCAGGTGCACCACGTTGCCGTGGAGATCGGCGACGATCTGAATCTCGATGTGGCGCGGCTTCTCGACGTACCGCTCGAGATACATGTCGCCGTTGGAGAACGCGTTCACCGCTTCGGCCGACGCGGTGGCGAACGCTTGAGGGAGCGCTCCGGCCTCGCGCACGATCTTCATGCCGCGCCCGCCGCCTCCGGCCGCCGCCTTGAGAATGACGGGGAAGCCGATCTCCTTGGCCATGGCCACGGCCTCTTCGGCGCTCGTCAGCACGCCAGGCGAGCCCGGCAACAACGGGAGCCCCGCTGCCTTCGCCGCGGCGCGCGCGCGCACCTTGTTGCCCATCAACCGAATCACCTCGGGCCGTGGCCCGATGAAGGTGATGCGGCACTTCTGGCAGACCTCGGCGAACTCTGCGTTCTCAGAGAGGAAGCCGTAGCCGGGGTGAATCGCGTCGGCCCGGGTGATTTCAGCCGCTGACAGCAGCGCCGGCACATTGAGGTAGCTGTCTTTCGACGACGGAGGCCCGATGCACACCGACTCGTCGGCGAAGCGCACGTGGAGCGCGTTGGCGTCGGCGGTGGAGTGCACCGCCACGGTGGCGATGTCGAGCTCGCGGCAGGCACGGATCACCCGGAGCGCGATTTCCCCGCGGTTGGCGATGAGCACTTTCTTGAACATTGACGCCGCTCCCGGGCCGTTTACGCGGGCTCGATGCGAAACAACGGCTGACCGAACTCCACGGGTTGCGCGTCTTGCACGAAGAGCTCAGCCACCTTGCCGGCCACTTCAGACTCGATCTCGTTCATCAACTTCATCGCTTCGACGATGCACAGCACCTGGCCCTTCTTCACCGGCGCGCCCACCTGCACGAAGGGCGGCTGATCGGGAGCGGGGTTTCGGTAGAACGTGCCGACGAAGGGCGAGGTGATGATGTGGCCCTTCTTGTCGGGCTCGGGCGCCACGGGCCGCGGAGGCGCCGACGCGCGGGGTTTGGCCACCTCGGCCACTGTCGCGTGTGTCACCACCGCTGGAGATGAGGACATCACTACCGGAGCGGCCGTGGTCACGCTGCCGCGCTGAATGACGAGCTTCTCGTCACCGTTCGACCACTCGAGATGCGTGACCTCACTCGCCTCGAGCAGCTCGACGATCTTTCGCAGCGCGTCGACCTCGAGGGACGAACGCACGCCGTCACCCGCGGTCCCCGTGGGGCTGGCCTTGCGCGTGCTCGTGCCGCCTGTGCGCGTGCTCATGACGCGGTGGCCACCCGGGTCAGGTACTTGCCGTCGCGGGTGTCGATCTTCAGAATGTCGCCTTCGTTGATGAAGAGCGGCACGTTCACTTCGTAGCCCGTCTCGAGCACCGCGGGCTTCTGCGCGCCAGACACGGTGTCGCCGCGTACGCCGGGGTCACACTTCACGACCTTGAGCTCGACCGAGTTCGGCAGCGTGACGCCGATGGCCTTGCCGTTGAAGAAGAGCACCGACGCGCCGATGTTCTCTTTGAGGAAGTTTCTCGACTCGGCGAGCACCTTCTCGGAGAGAAAGGTCTGCTCGTAGGTCTTCGAGTCCATGAAGTGGAACTCGTCTCCCTGGGCGTAGAGGTACTGCATCTCTTTCTCTTCGATGTCAGGGCGCCCGAAGGTCTGGCCGGACTTGAAGTTCTGCTCGAGCACGCGACCGCTGATCATGCTGCGGTACTTGGTGCGTACGAACGCCGAGCCCTTGCCAGGTTTGACGTGTTGGAAGTCGACGATCTCGAACGGTTCTCCGTCGATCTCGATCTTCATGCCCTTGCGAAATTCAGCGGTGTCGACGGCTCCGGCCATGGATCTTGCCTCGAGTGGGAGGGAGAGCTGCGAAAGTCGCGCTCTCTACCTCTCTTCCGCTCCCGCCGGCAAGGAACAGTCGTTGGCCCCGCGCGTCAGAGATCAGCCGCGAGCTTGGGCGCGGTGATGCGCAGCACGTACCGCCCTTTGCCATAGTTCTCCGACGGCTTGAGCGCCAACACGACAAAGTAGTCAGCGTTCACCATGCGCATCAGGGTGATGACGTTCTCCGAGTTGATGCTCAACTCGGCAACCTTGCCGGTCTTCAGCGTCTCGGCGGTCGACTTCAGCTGCGACAACACATTGGCGAACTCGACCCAGGCATTGCTGAGCTCGAGCGACGTGCCGTCGTTGTCGGCCGCGTGCTGGGTCTCGACCGCGATGCCATCGAACCCCATCACGCTGCACGCGATGGCGCCGTCGACGCTCGACACGATGCGCTGCAGATGTTCGGTGAAGGCCATGAACGCCCGCTTCTACAGACAGTCGACAGCAAGGTCGAGGGTCCGCGTCGGGCGATCTTGACCGACGTATTTGCACGGCTCGTCGGTCTTGGCCCGAAAGCCGTTCGCGCAGTCCTTCGAGCGGTACACCTGAATCGGGTACGTCACCGCACCCGACCGAACGACTGACGCGGTGCCAGTCGCTCGGGCTTCAATATCGATGGTGACCGAGAGGCGACCAACCTCGGCGGCCGGAACTGGGCTCTCACTGGCCTCGGCGATCGCCTCGGCGAGGTCTTCAGCTCCCCGCGGGCCAATGATGTTCCCCGTCAGCAGGCCAGCGAAGCTCGTGGGACCCAGCATCAACGTCACGGGAACCTC
>JAEUJT010000113.1 GCA_016793525.1 Archangium sp.
TCGCCCATGCCGCCCATCGGGGGCGGTTTCGTTCAACGTACTTCGGAGAATACCCATGAAGAAGCTGCTCCTCGCTGCGCTGTTCGCCTTCTCGTTCAATGCATTTGCCGGCACGTTCGCTGAAGAGGCGAAGGCCGCCGACAAGGCCGCGAAGAAGGAAGAGAAGAAGGCCGAAGCCAAGAAGGAAGAGGCCAAGGACGCGAAGAAGGAAGAGCCCAAGAAGGAAGAGGCGAAGAAGTAAGTCGCCGTTTCTTCGAGCTTCATTCGGCGGGGCGCTTGGGCAACCGGGCGCCCCGTCGTCGTTGCGGGCCCCTCCGAGGGGGGCGTGCGGTACGGTGAATCGCCTGTCGACCGGCGCGTCGACACGAGGGGAGCAACTCACGATGACTCGACTTCTGGCGTGTGCGGGTGTGGTGCTGGCGACGACGGTGTGGGCGCAGGGCGCGTCGCGGAGCCTCTCGGTGGCGGCCACCGCCTCGAGAGACGCGTACGAGCAAGCCCGCAGAGCGCCGCGCTGCCAGCAGACCATCGCCCCGATGTTGAGCTCGGTGGGCGCGCGCATCGACGCGTTGAACCGCACCGCGACCGACCCCGACATCACCGCGCTAAAGCTCGAGCTCGGCACGGTCGCGGTGCGCGCCCCGCGGGCCGGCTGCCCCTTGGAGGTCGTCGACCAGCTCGAGCGGGCCATCGACGCGCTCGAAGACGCGCGCCTGTCGATGTGGAGAGACCGCCGCCCCGGTCGCGGCACGACCACCAACCGCCGCGGTGACTCCGGCGGCCGCTTCGTCGACAACACGCCGTTCGTCGAGATGGCGCCGCTCGAGGTGCAGACCGACGCCACCTGGGAAAACGAGGGCGCGGTGCGGGTCGGCGTCGCGCAGCTGCAGCTGTTCAACCAGCAGGGCCTGACGTTCTACATCGGCGCTCGCTTTCGCTCGCTCGAGGGCGACTGGAGCGAGTGGGTGACGACCCAGACCTGGTCGGTGCCGACCTCGAACTTCGAGTGGAAGAATGCGTTCAACCACTTCTTTCGCTTCTCCACGCTGGCGCAGGCCGATGTGAGCCGCGGTCGCTTCATCGCCCACGTCGCGGTGTTCGCCGCCGATGGCCGCACGTTGGCCTTTCGCGAGGTGCCGTTTCGCGTGCGTCTCGGCCAGCAGCAGCCGTCGCCAGTCCCTCCGCCCGTCGCGGCGCCAGTGCCCGTGGTGCCCGCCCGCGATTGCGGCACGGGCGACGACCCGGGCTGCCTGCTGTGGCGCCACGGCCTCTCCCCGATGGACGCGGCGGTGTTTCAGGGCTTTCTCCAAGGGCAGCTGGCGACGCGCAACGAGTCGCTTCGCCTCAGCAGCCTCAAGTCGGTGGTGGCGCGGCAGGTGCTGACCGCCGAGCAGATGCGCCGGGTGATGGAGTCGTTCAACAACGAGTCGCTCCGCCTCGACGCGGTGCGGTTGATCGCCCCGCGGCTGGTGAACCCGCAGCACGCGCTCGGGTTCGCGGCGACGTTTCGCAACTCGTTCTTCGGCCAGGAGTACACCAAGCTCCTCGCCCGGGAGATCGGCGAAGTCTCGCCGCCACCCGCGCAGACCCAGCCCGTGATGCCGCCGGCGCCGCCCGGGCCGGTGCCGATGCCTCCAGGGCGAATGGGCCGCTCGGTGGTTTTGGAGGCGCAGGCCGCCCGGCCGCGCGACTGCGGTACGGGGGCCGACGACCCGGGCTGTGGCGTGGCGCGCGACGGCCGCTGGGCGATGGACGCCGCGTCGTATTCTGGCGTGTTGGCCTCGCTGCGCGGCACGGCCAACGAGCTGTCCCGGGCGAAGATGTGCGAAACCATGGTGCGCTCGCAGGCGGTGACGGCGCGGCAGCTCGAGGCGTTGCTGGCGCTGTTCAACAACGAGCTGACCCGGCTCGACGTGGCCCGCGCGGTGGCGCCCTTCGTGGTCAACCCGCACCACGCGCTCGGCATCGCGGCGACGTTCCGCAACAGCTTCAGCGCGCAAGAATTCACCGAGCTGATGGCCGCTCAATCGCGCTAGCGCTGCGTCACGCCGATGAGACCTGAAGCGCTCCGGCCCATGCGCCGCCGCAGCGTCGAGGCCTCGAGGAACAGCACCTGCACCGCGCCGAAGTCGACCGCGTCGTTGTCGCGCAGCCGAACCCGCGTGTTGGCGTTGACGCGCTGGCCATTGACGAAGGTGCCATTCGAGCTGCCCACGTCTTCGAGCTCGGCGTGCGTGCCGTGCCACTCGATGCGCGCGTGGTGCTTCGAGACCGTGCCCTCGTCGAGCATCACGTCGCAGTCGGCGGCGCGGCCGACGGTGAAGGTGTCGCGGGTTCCGATGGGCGGCAGGGTCGCCACCCAGAGGTCTTCGAAGTCGAACACCGACGCGGCCTTGCGCGACTTGAGCGGGCGCGTCACCTTGGGGCCAACCTCGATGGCGCCCGACTTGCGCTCCTTGGTGAACGGGCGCTGCACGAGCACGAAAGGGCCCAGCTGGGCGACGAACGCCTGGTCATCGAGGCCCCGGGCCAGTGTCTTCAGCTCGCGCACGGACAGCACGTAGGTCATGCTAACGGCCGCCGTGACAGAAGCCACTCCGCCAGATGACGCGCAACGCCGAGAGGCCGAGCTGCGTCGCCAGCGCGACGAGGCGATCGAGGCGTCGTCCCGCAAGAGCCAGTTCCTCGCCAACGTCAGCCACGAGATCCGCACGCCGCTCAACGGCGTGTTGGGCGTGACCCAGTTGCTGCGCAACATGCCGCTGCCGCCCGAGGCGCGCGAGTACCTCGATGTGCTCGAGGGCTCCGGTGAGGCGCTGCTCGACATCGTCAACGACGTGCTCGACCTCTCGAAGATCGAGGCCAACAGGCTCGAGCTCGAGAGCGCCGTGTTCGACCTCGCCCACCTGGTGTCGACGGCCGTGCGCACCTTCGCGCCGCAGGTGCAGAAGAAGCGGGTCGCCCTCAGTTGCGAGATCGCTCCGTCGGCCGTGGGCCCGACCCGCGGAGATCCGGGGCGGCTCCGGCAGGTCGTCAACAACGTGGTGTCGAACGCCGTGAAGTTCACCGATGT
Organism: Archangium sp.; assembly: GCA_016793525.1. The sequence continues at coordinate 3,074 of JAEUJT010000113.1, forward strand.
GGGCTCGGTGCGGGTCGACGTCGAGCGGCTGGGTGACCTGGTGCGGGTGCGGGTCATCGACACCGGGCCCGGCATTCCCGCGGCGCGGCTGGCGGTGATCTTCGAGCCCTTCGAGCAGGGCGACGGCAGCACGGCGCGCAGGTACGGCGGCACGGGCCTGGGCCTCACCATCTCGCGGCGGCTGGTGCGGTTGATGGGCGGCGACCTCGTGGCGTCGAGCAGCGAGGGCGTCGGCAGCACCTTCGAGGCCACCTTCCTCGCGCCGGCGGTGGTCATCGACGCGCCGGTGTTGGAGCGCAAGCCGTCGGCGGCCTCCCCCCGGCGCATGCGGGTGCTGCTGGCCGAAGACAACCGCACCAACGCGGTGATGACGACGGCCATGGTCGAGCGCCTGGGCCACGCCATCGAGGTGGTGACCACCGGGCTCGAGGCGGTTTCTCGGCTCCAGCGCGAGCCCTTCGACCTGGTGCTGATGGACGTGCTGATGCCCGAATGCGACGGCCTCGAGGCCACGCGCCGCATTCGCCACTGGGAGGCGCCGTCGGGCAAACACGTGCCCATCGTCGCGCTCACCGCCAACGCGGTGCGGGGCGACGACCTGAAGTGCCTCTCCGCGGGCATGGACGCGTACCTGGCCAAGCCGGTGACGGTGGAGGCCCTCGCCGACATGTTGGCCTGGTTCGGCGCGTCGTCGACGTCGCTCGACTGACCCTCGGTTCCGCACTACACCGCCGCGTCGTGTCGACCGACAAATCCGTCGAAGCTTCCGAGTCATTCACCGAGGCGCTGCTCGGCCCCGACGTGGTGAACGCCCCCGCGCTGAAGCGCTTCCGCGCCTGGCCGGTAGAGTTCCGCACCACGGTCACCGCCGCGTTCCTCGGGACCCTGGTGTTGGTGCCGTACCTCGGCTCCGTCGGCCTCTGGGACCCCTGGGAGACCCACTACGGCGAAGTCGCGCGCGAGATGATTCAGCGCAACGACTACGTGCACCCGTATTGGGAGAACGCGTGGTTCTTCTCCAAGCCCGCCTTCACCATGTGGATGCAGGCGTTCGGCATGCAGGCCGCGTCGGGTGGGGCGCCGGTGGCGTTGGCGCTCGGCGCGCTGCTGCTCGGCCTCGCCTGGTACCTGTGGACTGAGCGCTCCAAGGGCGGCAACACGCTGGCCGAGTTTCAGGCCGCGCTCGTGTCGCTCCCCGGCGGGGTGTTGCTGCTCCTCGGGTTGATGGGCCTGACCCAGCAGGTGCCGTGGAAGTTGGCGGGCGTGGCGCACGGCGACGGCGCTCTGCCGCTGTTCACCGAGTGGGGCTTTCGCCTGCCGTTCGCGACCTTCTCCATCGCCGCGCTGACGCTGCTGACCTGGGCGTTGAGCCGTACGGTGAGCCCCCGTGCGGGCCTGTCGGCCGCCTTCGTGCTCATCACCATGCCGCTGTACTTCCTCGAGTCGCGGCAGGCGATCACCGACATTCCCATCATCAGCGCCACGGTGGCCGGCCTGTCGTGCGCCATCGTGGGGCTCTACGACACCAAGACCACCCACCGGAGCGCGTGGTGGTACGCGGCGTACATCTTCTTCGGCGTGGCCACGTTGGCGAAGGGCCTGCTGGGCTTCGGCGTACCGATGGTGGTGTTCGGGCTGTTCGCCGCCCTCTGCCTCCTCCCGTGGACCTGGAGCGCCCTCAAGGCGCACCTCGCCTGGGCCAAGCTCTACGCGCTGGTGCCGCTGATGGCGGGCGTGGGCGCTGGGCTGTTGGCGGGCGCCATCGCCGCGTCGCTCGGCAAGTCGTGGGGCACGGTGTTCATGGCGGTGCCCATCGTCAACGACCGCCCGATGCTCGAGGCTCCGGCGTGGCTCGGCATCATGTGGGGCTCGCTCGTGTTCTGGGCGGTGGTGACGGTGATGATCGGCCGGCTCCCCGCGCTGCCGAGCAAGCCGCCGGCGCTCTTCGCGCTGATGTACGACATGCGGCTGGGCACCGGCATTCTCGTGTTCCTCGCGGTGTGCCTGCCCTGGTACTACGAGATGTTCACCTTCTGGCGCGTCGATGACGAGTCGAAGATCTTCTGGTTCCGCTTTCTCATTCACGACCACTTCGCGCGCCTCGGCTCGGGTGTGCACACCACGACCCCCGGCGGCGGCTTCACGTACTTCATCGAGCAGGGCGGCTACGCGATGTTCCCCTGGGTAGCGCTGGTGCCCGGGGCGCTCGCGGTCGCCGCCCGCCTGAAGATCCGCGGCGGCACGTCGGCCGACGGCGTGGGCGTGCTGGCGGTGGTGTGGTTCGTGGTGACCTGGGCGCTGATGGGCTCGTCGGCCACCAAGTTTCACCACTACGTGTTCCCCATGCTGCCGCCGCTGGCGATTCTGATGGGCACCTTCATCGACAAGCTCTGGGACGAGGGCCTCGACGCGCACTCCGCGTCGCTGCTGTTGGGCGTGCCGCTGTTGCTGCTGGTGGGCAAAGACATCTCCAACAACCCGAAGAACTTCACCGACCTGTTCGTCTACAACTACGACCGCCCGTACCCGTCGTATTTGGTGGAGCAGGCGGTGCTGGGCAGCAACAACCTCAAGACGTTGTGGGGCTTCGGGTTCACCTTCGTCGGTGCGCTGCTGGCGCTCTTCGCGTTCATGCGGGCGAAGTCGTCGTTCTTCACCGTGGGCCTGTCGGCGATGCTGCTGTGGGTGCTGTGGTTCAACTGGTCGCACTGGGTCGACCTGTCGCACCACTGGACGCAGCGGGACCAGTTCTGGCGCTACTACACGCAGCGCAAGGCCGATGAGCCCATCGCCTCGTTCCTGATGAACTGGCGCGGCGAGACGTTCTATTCGCGCAACGAAGTGAAGCAGATCAAAGACAACCCCAACGTCGGCATGGCGCTGTACGCGCAGCAGCCCGGTCGCGAGTGGGCGCTGGTCGAGCACAACCGCCTCGGCATCTTGAAGAACTCCGTCGGCGCTGAGCGCAACGTCACCCTCATCGACAAAGATCTGAACAACAAGTTCGTCCTCGTCACCATCGAGTGATGGCGAGCGGCATTCGCGTCGAGGGCGTGGGCAAGCGCTTCGGCGCGCGCGTGGCCGTCGAGGGGCTCGACTTCGAGGTGCACCCGGGAGAGGTCTTCGGCCTCCTCGGGCCCAACGGCGCCGGCAAAACGACCACCGTACGTATGCTCACCGGCCTGCTTCGTCCCAGCGAGGGGCGCGGCGAGGTGTGCGGCGTGGCGCTCCCGCTGATCGACGAGGGCAGCGCGCTGCGCCAGCGGGTGGGTTTGTTGACCGAACAGCCCGGCCTCTATGAGCGCCTCACCGCGCGGGAGAACCTGCGCTTCTTCATTCGCCTCCACGAGCTCGACGAGACCAAGGCCTTCGCGCTCGCCCAGCGGTACCTGGCCCGCTTCGGGCTCGATGGGCGCGAAGACGAGCCAGTCGGCGGGTTCTCCAAGGGCATGCGGCAGAAGCTGGCCATCGTGCGTGCGCTCATTCACTCGCCGCAGGTCATCTTCCTCGACGAGCCGACGTCGGGCCTCGACCCCCAGTCGGCGCGCACCGTGCGCGACTGTGTGGCCGAGCTGGCGGCCGAGGGGAGAACGCTGGTGCTCTGCTCGCACAACCTCGCCGAGGTGGAGCGGCTGTGCACCCGGGTGGCGGTGATCAAGAACCGGCTGCGTCGCGTGGCCTCGCTCGTGGAGTTGCGCAAAGAAGGCGCCTCGCTCGACATTCGCGTCGATGGCGCCGCCGAGGCGTGGGTCTCTGCGCTCACGTCGCTCCCGTTCCAGCCGACCAGCCTGCATGAAGGCTCGCGCTTGCGGGTGATGTTGGCCAACGAAGCGCAGGCCCCCGACGTGGTGCACTGCCTGGTGCACGCCGGCGCGCGGATCCACTCGGTGGAGCGCGCCGCGCGGCCGCTCGAAGAAGCGTACCTCGAGCTCGTGCGCGAAGAAGAGGGAGGTGCCACGTGAGCTTCCGCCTCGCCCGCGTCTTGGCCGTGGTGTGGAAAGACGGCGTCGACCTGCTGAAGAACAAGGGCCTGCTGTATTCGATGTTGGCGCTGCCGGCGGTCATCGTGGTGATGCCCATCGGGGTGGTGTGGGCCTACGTCTCGCGCCCCGACGACGGCAACCTGAAGGTGATGGCCCAGTACTACGACGTGTCGGTGCCCGCCGAGCGCGCGGTGACCTTTCTCGTCGAGAAGGTGCTGGCCGACTGGTTCGTCATCTACCTGGTGATGCCCATCTTCATTCCCATTCTCATCTCGTCGCACGCGGTGGCCGGAGAGAAGGAGAAGCGCACGCTGGAGCCGCTCCTCGCCTCGCCGGTGACGCCGCTGGAGCTGGTCATCGGGAAGAGCCTCACCTCCCTCGTGCCAAGTGTGGCGCTGTGCATCGTGGCCTTCGCGCTGCTGTGTGTGGGCGTCGACGTGGTGACCGCGCCGCTGGGCGAGGGGTTGATGTTGCCCAACGGCATGTGGCTCTTCGGGGTGCTCGTGGTGGCGCCGCTGTTCGCCTTTTTCGGCAACGGCGTGGCGGTGCTCATCAGCGCTCGGGTGGGCGACGCGCGCACCGCGCAGCAGATGGCGGGGCTGCTGGTGCTGCCGCTCATCGGCATGGCGGCGGGCCAGTTCGGCGGGTGGCTGAAGGCCGGCGTGGGGTACTACGCGGCCATCGGCGGGGTGGTGCTGCTGCTCGACGTGGCGATTCTCCTCGCGGCGCGCCGGCTGTTCGATCGCGAGCGGCTCATGTCACGCTGGGGCTGATCCACTCGTTGCACAGCTGTGACGCGACCGCGCTTGCAAGCCGGTACCTCGGTGCTGGTACGGTGGTTTCACCAGCGGCGGGGGTTGCTCATGGCCATCGAAGGCATCGGAAAACAGGCAGTGAAGGCGCCTGAGGCGCTGCGCCCGCGTCGCGACGAGGCGCCCGCTCAACGCCCCGGGGGGCCGGCCTTCAGCGAGAAGCTCGAGGCGATGCGCGGGGTCGAGGCGCCGAAGCCTCCACCCGTCGCCCTCGATTCGGCCGACGCGCCGACCGAGAAGATGCCGCAGGTCGAGGTGGCTCCGGTGTCGGCCGCCGCCCCGGTGGTGAGTGAGCCCCGCCCCGACGTCGTCGCCTCGGTCGCCGAGAAGACCGCGCCCAAAGAGAAGCCCAAGGCGTTCACCATCGCCGAGCTGAACCGCGGCACCGTTCGCTTGCGCTAAAGCCGTCAGGGCTTCAACGACAGCGTCGTTCCGTTCGGCGCCACCCAGACTTTTTTCAAGAAGGCGAGCGCGCCCGCGTCGCCGCTGTGAAACTGGGTGAAGAGGCGCAGCGCCCCGAGGTGCAGCACCACCGTCACCAGCAGCACCGCGCCGGCCGCCCTCAGCGCCCGGGCCCTCTGAACGAGCCACCCCGCACACGTCGCCAGCAGCGCCACG
>JAEUJT010000115.1 GCA_016793525.1 Archangium sp.
CGGCACCGACAGCGAGCGCGACTGAATGTCGGCGAACTGGGGCTTGCCCTCGTCGGTGCCGGTAATGTCGCGAATGTCGTCGGCGATCTGAAACGCCACGCCGATGCGGCGCCCGAACTGGTCGAAGCGCTCTGCCGCGGAGGCGTCTCCGGCCAGCGTGCCCACCGCCGCGCCGCACCAGCCGAAGAGCGAGCCGGTCTTCCCCTCGCCGATGCTGCGCAGCTGCTCGAGCGTGGTGTCGAGATTCCCTCGGGCTTCGACCTCGGCGATGGCGGCGCGGGTCATCTCCGTGACCACCGCCAGGGCCGAACGCGACAGGCGCGGGTCGACCACCGCCAGCCGGTGGAGGCCGCCGGAGAGCACGAGGTCTCCCGCCAGCACCGACACGATGTTGCCCCAGCGGGCGTTCGCGGTGGGCTTGCCACGGCGGAACATGCCCCCGTCGACCACGTCGTCGTGCAGCAGCGACGCCGCGTGAATGAGCTCGGCCGACACGCCGATGTCGACCAGCCGCGGGTCATCGCCGATGCGCAGCGTCTCGCCGAACACCTTGACCAGCAGCGGGCGAGCGCGCTTGCCGCCTCCGAGGATCAGGTGGCGAGCCGCGGTCACCAGCGAGTCGTTGGCCTTGGGCGCATCGCCGCCCAACAGCGCCATGAGCTGCTGCTCGACCTGCGTCAGGTAGGTCTTGAAGGCCACGGTCGGGTCCATGGAGTTCATATAGTTCACAACGTCTTGAACCGCATGTACTTCTGCCGCCCCACGCGCTGTCAGGCGTCGGCGGGGGCCCTCTTTCGCTGCTCGAGGAGCGCCAGGAGCGCGGGGAAGAAGATGGTGGTGCCGACGAAGGTGCAGGTCACGCCGAGCACCGCCATCACCCCGACCGAGCGCAGCCCTTCGTGGCGGGCGATGAGCATCGCGCCGTACCCCGCCGCGTTCGACAGCGTGGCGACCACCGCGGTGAGGCCGGTGGTGCGCATGATGTGGGGCAACGAGCCGGGGCCTTCTTCGTGGTACCGGTGGAAGAGGTGCACTGAGTTGTCGACGGCGATGGCGAGCAGGTTGGGCAGCACCACCACGTTGAGGAAGTTGAGGTGCACGCCGAACAGGTGCATCGCCCCGAAGATGCAGGTCATGCCGATGTAGAGCGGGCCGGCGACGAGCCAGGCTTCTTTGAAGCTGCGGAGGCTGAGCCAGATCATCGCGAACACCACGATCGCCGCCGCGAGCATCACCGTGGGGCCGTCTTTCTTGATCAGGTCGAAGATCTTCGCGGCGAGGCGGTTGCCGTCGAGCACGTGCGCCGCCACCCCGGCCGCGTGCACCCGCCGCATCAGCTCGTTGAGCTCGTCGGCCCACAGCTTCAGCTCCGACACGTCGTAGCCGCTGTAGCGGGGGAAGATGAGCACGAAGGTGCCTCCGCCCTGGAGCGCCGAGAAGCGACGGCGAATCTCGGCCGGTACGTCGCCCTCGACCCACGGCGAGGCGGTGGTCATGTCGACGAACTGGCGAACCCGCGCGCCCTGCTCGCCTTCGAGCACCGACTTCGGGAGGCCCGAGACCACGTCGTGGAGCTTGGTGAGCTCGGGCTGCTGCGCCGGCACGTCGCTGGGCAACATGTCGGCGAGCGAGGCCACCCGGGCGAAGGCAGACGTCTTGCCGATGTCGCGCTTCACCTCGTTGGCGATGCGCTGCACCGCGCGCGCGTCTTCAAGCGTGGCGACGTGCACCAGCGCGGGGGTCATGATGATGCCGAGCTGCTCGATGATGTGATCGTCGAGCTCGGTGGCGGGCGACTCACCCTTGAGCTTCTTCAGGTCGCGCTCGAAGCCGACCGACGGCGCCACCCAGACGGAATACCCCATGGCCACCAGCACGGTCGCGAGCACGGCGATCAACGAGCCCCGACCGGGCATACGCGAGGACTTCGCGGCGGCGTCACCCCCACCCGCCGCCACCCGAGGTGTGAAGGGCCGCAGCCGCTCGGAGATCGCCAGCACCGCGGGCCCGAGCGCGTACGCAGCGACGACCGTGGCCATGACGCCGAAGCTGGCGATCTTCCCGAATTGCTGGAACGCCTCGAACTCCGCCAGCACGAGCACGAAAAACGCGGCGGCGTTGGTGAAAGCCGAGGTCAGCGCTCCGGAGAAGGTGCTCACCACCGCGGTGCGGAGCGCGTCGAGGGCCGACAACCCGGCGCGCTCTTCCCAGTACCGCATCGAGAGGTGCACGCCGTATTCGATGCCGAGGCCGATCAAGATCGCCCCGAGGAAGCCGGTCACCGGGTTCAAGTGCCCGACGATGATCTTGGCGAAGGCGAAGGTCATCGCGATGCCGACCGAGACCGGGGCCGCGACGATGATCAGCGCCGTCACCCTCCGGCTCGCGAGGAGGATGATCGCCAGCGAAAGAATCGTCGCCAGCACCGCGCCGCGCGCCAGGTCGGCCTGCATCACCGAGTCTTCTTCGATGCGAATGACGTACGCGCCGGTGAAGTTCACTTGGAGGTGCTGCGCCTCGACCGTCGGCATCTTCTTGAGCGCGACCAACTCCGGCGTATCGACGGTGAAGCCCGGCACCTGCTTCGCCACCTCGCGCGCCGTGGCCACCAACTTGCGGTTGAAGTCGAGGTCGGCCGCCAGCTGCGCGGGCTTCACATAGAGGTACAGCTCGTCGCCGTCGTGCGATTCGAGGAACTCGCTCTGCGGCGCGTCGTTGCCGTACTTCTTCTCGATGGCGGCGAAGTCGGCCGGCGGGGCCTCTTCGCCGAGGTCGACGTAGAGCGGGTTGGCGATGGCCTTTTCGTAGGTGACGCGCGCTTCGACGTCTCCGCGGAGGGACGAGAGCTGCTGTGCCGTGAGCAACCACAGCGCGCGCCGCCGGAAGAAATCGATGTCGAAGCGGCTCTCGACGTAGCGCACCAGCTCAGGGTGGGCCTCGAGCGCCTTGGCGTACGCCGCACCGAACTCGCGCCGTGCCTCACGCGTCAGCCCGCGCACCTGCACCACGAGGTACCCGCCGCCGCCGGCGCGCTGCTCGACGAAGCGGAGGTCTTTCACCTCGTCAGACTGCTCCGGGAGCAGCTCGATGAAGTCGCCGCGGAACTCGAGGGTGCTGGCCAACCCCGCCGCCGCCGCACCGATCGCCACGAAGGCCGCCACCACCAGCCACGGCGTGCGAAACGAGAAGTCGACGTAGGCGGAGACGAGCTTCGAGAGTCGCGTGTCGTCAGAGGCCATTTCCGAGCGCGCGTAGCGTCAATCTCCCAGGGGCGCAATGCGCTATGAGGTGCGCGCGTGCGCCGCCGGCTCGTCAACGTTCACATCGATGCGTCGCTCACCGCCACCGAGGTCGACGTGGCCGGTACGCGCGTCTCGGTGGCCTTCACGCACGATGTGTTGGGCGTGGGCGCCGACGTACGGGTGCGTGAGGCCGCCAGTGCCGCGGTGCGCACGTTGGGGCCGGTGGTCGACGCCGAGGCCTCCATCGTCAAGCAGCTCGAGGCGAAGCTGGCCGATACCCTCGCGGTGCGCCGGGTGCGGCTGGTGGCCGCCTGCCCGCGCATGGAGACGCTCTCCTCGAGCGTGCAGCTGCACCCTCGACTCGCGCAGCGCCTGGGCTTGCCTGCGCCCGAGGGCGATGTCCTCTCTGCGCTCCCCCGCGGCGCCACGCTGGCCGTCGACGGTGTGCACCTGCTGGAGGGCGATCTGGCCCCGCTTCCCCGGCTCCTCGATGCGTGCGCGAGCGCGGGTGCCCAGCTGGCAGTGGTCGACGCGCTGGGGTTCGGCGTCTTGGGGCCACAGGGCGGCGGCGTGGTGGAGCACCTCGGGCTGCGCGGCCATGTCGACTTCCAGGTCCTCGGGCTGCGGAGCCTCGGCGCGGTGGGCTGGGCCATCGCGGGCCGCGCTGATTGGGTCGACGCGGTCGCGGCGCATGACGACGGCGTGCTGTCGGCCCCCAGCGTCGCGGCAGCGCTGGCGGGCTTGGAGATCGCTCAAGCGGAGCCCCACCGGCGCGCGCGGTTGTTCGAGCTCACGGAGCAGCTGCTGCTGGCGCTCCGGGCCATGGGCCTCGACACCGGGCCGGCGGTGACCCCGTGGATTCCGGTGCTGGTGGGCGACGAGGCGCTGACCGAACAGTGGGCGCGCGCGGCGGCGGAGACGGGTGTGGTGGTGCACGCGCTCCTCGATGGAACGGCGTCGCGGGTGTTGTTGGCGCTCCCCGCCACCACGAGTGACGCGCAGCTGGCGGCGGTGGTGAACGGAATCGAGCGAACGTGCCGCCGGGTGCCGTTGCCGGCTGTTCGGCCCGCGACCTCGGTGCTCGTCTCTCGCCCGGGGACCTACATCATCAGCGCACCGTGCTCTCCGGCCTGGGGAGTGCCCCAGCACGCCCCAGACCATCGCCCACTCTCGGCGCGCCCCATCTTCGACGTGTTCGAGACGCTGACCTGGAAGGCCGCGAATGCGCGGCGGCCGAGCTGGCCGGGCATGGCCTCACTCCGGGCGCTGGTCGACCGCACCCGCCGGGGGAAGTGACTCCTTCGGCGCCGCGGTTGGAGCCGCCACCGAGACGGGCGTCTTCTCGAGCTGATCGCGCTTGGTCTTGAGCGACGCGAGCAACCCGTCGAAGCCCTTCTTGGCGATGACCTGGCGAAACTGATCTCGGTACGTGTCGACCAGCGACACGCCGTCGGTGATCACGTCGACGATGCGCCACGAGGCCTTCGCGTCGCCGCGCGCCAACGTGTACTTCACGGGGAACACGTCGCTCTTCACCTTGAGCGAAGTCTCCACCGTGGCCTCGTTGCCGGTGATGGCCTCACCGCCGTACGCGAACGCGGCATTGCCGCGCCCGTCGGAGATCGCCTTGTGCGCATAGTTCGCCCGAAGCAGGCCCTTCATGGTGACGCTGAACTCGTCTTGCTGCTTCTTGTTCAGCTTCGCCCACTCCTTGCCGAGGGAGCGCTTGGCGAGCTCGAAGAAATCGACGAAGTCATCGGCCTTCTTGGCCAGGGCCTCGACTGTGGGGTTGCCGGCCTGGAGCACCTTCTGCACCTCGGCATCGGCGTTTTTCACCACCGCCAGCGGGCCTGGAGTCGCGGCGAACGCGGCGACGACGACGAGCGAAAGACTCATGGTGACGGCTCCTTCAAAGGGCTGAAATCGCTGCTTCGTACCGAGTATCGACGACCCCGGCCCACGGCCATTCATTCACTTCGGCGTCAGGGAGGCCGGGGGCGGCGCCGTCGGAGGCTCGCGCACCGTCTGCAGTTGTACGTCGCGGCCCACGGCCCGGCTCAGCTGCGCCAAACCAACCGTGGCGTCGTGCTGCGCTTGGACCTTGGCCGAGGCGGCGGCGGCGAAGGCGGTGAAGGCGTCGATCAGCTCGCGGGTCGTGCCCGTGCCGATGTCGAAGCCGGTGAAGGCCGAGGTGGCCCAGCGGCGGGCGCTCCGCTCGGCTTTGGCCTGGCGATCGGCGCGGATCATCGCGGCGGACAGATCGGCCACCACCTTCTCGAGCTCGAGCTGCACGCCGCCCACGAGCAGGTCGCGCTGGTGCGTCATCTTCTCGAGCTCGGCCCGCGACTGCTCGAGCGCGGCGCCCTTCTGGGGAAAGTCGAAGGTGTACTTCATCACCAGCGCCAGCCCGGCAGAGAGGTCGTTGTACGGGTCGTAGGCAAACGGAGACCGCTGACGGGTGGCGCTGGTCGTCCACATCCACCGGGCAAAGCCGGCGATGCCGAAGTCGGGCAGGTACATGCGCTCGCGGATGATCACCTCTTGCTCGCGCGCGCCGATGCCCGCCTCGATGGCGCGGATCTCTGGACGCGAGGTGCGCGCCAGCTCGACGTAGTCATCGACCGACGACAGCTCGCCGACCGGCGGTTGGAAGTCGACGACCACCAGCTCGATGACCTCCTTCGGTGGAGCGGCAATGAGCAACCGAATGGCGGCGAGGGCGAACGACGCTCCAGCATCGGCCGACGCGAGCTGCACCTCGAGCTGCTGCCGGTAGTAATCGAGCTTGTAGGCGTCGATCTGCGTGACCTGATCGCTCTCTTCGGCGAGCAGCCGGGTGAGCGTGACCGAGGCCTCCTCGAGGCGCTGGCTGGTCTCGAGCAGCACCGCGCGGCCCGCCTTGGCCATGCAGTAGGCCCAGTAGGCCTGCTTCACCTGCAGCTCGGCTTCGTCTTCAGCGCGAGAAGTCAGCGCGGCGCCCGCTTCGACCCCTTTTTTGCCGGCGCGCTCGAGGGCGTTGAGCTTGCCGAAGGTGTAGATCGGGAGCACCGCCTCGGCGCCGGCGCGGAGCATCACGCCCGGCTGGCCGAAGTCGAGGTCATACATCAGCGAGGCGGGGGTGGTCGGAGGGCCTCCGAGCGCATCATTTTTCGCCTCGGGCGTGGGGCCGGCGATGGCCGCGTACGAGTCGAGCCGCGGGAACCAGGCCCACTTCGCCTCTTCGTATTTCGACTTGAACCACCGCAGCTGCGCTTGGGCTTCTCTGACGCGGTGATCGTTCGCGCGCGCTCGGGCGACAAGCTCCGGCAAGGTCATCGGGGCGGCCACCGCCGCTGTCGACATCACCAACCCGATGAATACGACGGCCCGCATCGCGTTGGAGGTAGTCCACAACCTCTCACAATTGAAGGACATTCCAGGTCAGACCTTCGCTTCCAGGTGGTGAAGCAGGCTACACTTCGCGCGGGGGTCAGATGCCGCAGTACCTCAAAGTGATCATTCTGGCGTTGACGGTGGGGCTGGCGGCCGCGGGAGCCGAGCCTGCGCCGAAGCTCAAGGGCTCGCGCAAAGAATCAGCGCCGAAGATCGACCTCGGCCTGTCGTTCGACCCGCTGCCCACCACGCCGAAGCTCGAACGCGCCAGCGATACGCCGTCGAGCAGCGTGCCGCGCCAGGCCGACACCGAACAGACCTACACCGTGGTGAGCGTGACGCACGCCAAGGCGTTCACCCGAGGCGCGAAGGGGTCGGTGGCCGACCGCGCGCTCACCTCGATCAACGCGAGCGGCAAGCCTTTGCTGACCGAGAAGTTCTCGTCGCTGTTCCGGGTGCGGAGCGCCGAGGCGCGCAACGTGAGCATCGAGGTCGCGATTCACGATCTCCGCGGAGACACGGTGATGGCCGCCAACGGCCGCCTGGCCTTCAAGGGCAACGACGAGCAGGAGTGGCTTGTCGACTGGGAACCGACGGGCATTCGCGTAGGCGGCGACTACGAAGTGCACGTGCGCGTCGGCGGGCACACGCAAGGCCCCTACCCGCTCAAGGTCATCGCAGCTTCGCCGTAGCGCGCATCGTCGGAGCTGCACGGCGAAGGAGCCGCGTGACCGGGCCTGTCGTCTGCGGTACACGGGCGCTCTCTTCGCCTTTCGACAAGGAGCCCCCGTGGCCTACAGCGAACGCGTTCGGCAGATTCTGTCGTGGTACCCCTCGGAATCGCCCGGCCTGTTGACCAACCTGGCGCGCCTGCTCAACACCGGCACGCTCGCAGGCACTGGCAAGCTGGTGATTCTGCCCGTCGACCAGGGCTTCGAGCACGGCCCAGCGCGGTCGTTCCAACCCAACCCGGCGGGCTACGACCCCGACTACCACGCGCAGCTGGCCATCGATTCTGGGTGCAACGCGTATGCGGCGCCGCTCGGTTTTCTCGACGCAGTGGCCGGCAAGACGATGGGCGAGATCCCGCTGATCCTCAAGCTGAACAACTCCGACTCGCTGTCGAAGGTCGAGCCGCAATCGGCGCTCACGGCGAGCGTGAAAGACGCGGTGAGGCTCGGCTGCGTGGCCATCGGCTACACGATTTACCCGGGCTCGGCGTTGCGCAACGCGCAGTACCAAGACCTGCGCGACCTGATCCTCGAGGCGAAGAGCTACGGCCTGCCCACGGTGCTCTGGGCGTACCCGCGCGGCAACATGTCGAAAGACGGCGAGACCGCGGTCGACGTGGTGGCCTACGCGGCGCAGATCTCCGCGCAGCTCGGCGCACACATCATCAAAGTGAAGCCCCCGAAGGACTTCATCGAGCAGGCCGAGGCGAAGAAGGTGTTCGAGAAGTTCAGCATTCCCACCAAGACCATGGCCGACCGCGTGAAACACGTGGTGCAGAGCGCCTTCAACGGCAAGCGCGTGGTCATCTTCTCCGGCGGCGAGGCGAAGGAAACGCCCGCGCTGCTCGAGGAGATTCGCGGCATTCGCGACGGCGGTGGCTTCGGCTCGATCATGGGCCGCAACGCCTTCCAGCGGCCGCGCGCCGAAGCGATCGAGCTGCTCAAGAACGTGATGCAGGTGTTCAAGTCGTAAGCCGTTCCCCTCTCTCTCCGAAAGAACGAACCGAATGTCTCGTCTGATGCTGTCGTCGTGCCTGGTGCTGTCGTTTGTCGTCTCCGCCGCGGAGCCCGCGAAAGCAGCGCCGACCACCGTGCCGGTGCCGAAGAACGCCGCGCTCCCCGCCAACCCCACGATGCCGACGGGCGCCGAGCTGAACAAGGTGCTCTACGCGTTCGGCGTGTTGATCGCGCAGCGCACGCCCATCGGCCAGGCCGGCCTGACCGACGCCGAGCTGAAGGAAGTGCTCAAGGGCGTGCAAGACGGCGCGATGGGCAAGCCCCTCGCGGTGAAGATGGAGGAGTACGGCCCGAAGATCGACTCCTTCCTCAACCTCAAGCGCGAAGAGAAGGGCAAGGCCGAGAAGAAGAAGGGCGAAGAGGCCCTGGCCAAGTTCGCGAAGGAAGCCGGCGCGCAGAAGCAGCCGTCGGG
>JAEUJT010000135.1 GCA_016793525.1 Archangium sp.
TTCTTGAACAGCCCGCGCGTCTTTCCCGGGAGGAACAGGTTAAGGATCTTCTCGTCGAGGAACTTGGCCAGCTTCCCCGGCGCCTCGAGAAAATCGAGCGCGTTGCGGGCGGGCGGCGTGTCCAACACGATCAGGTCGTACGCCCCCGACTGCGACAGCTCGTAGAGCGCCTCGGCCGCGGTGTATTCCTGCATGCCGGCGACCAGCTCGCTCAGGTGGCGGAACAGCCGCGAATCGAGAATGCGCTTCGCCTGCGCGGGCGACGTCGCCAGCCGCCGCACCAGGGCCTCGAACACCACGTCGGGGTTCAACATCCACGCGTGGAGCGTGCCGGTGGTGACGCCCGCCTCGTCGAGCTTCTCCTTGGGAATCGGCGTCGGCGTGCGCATGTGATCTTTGAGCCCCAGCGCCTGCGCGAGCCGCTTCGCCGGGTCGATGGTGAGCACGAGCACCCTTCGCCCAGATCGCGCCGCAGCGAGGGCCAAGGCCGCCGAGGTCGTGGTCTTGCCGACGCCTCCCGCCCCGCAGCACACGATGACCCGCTTCGAGGTGATCACCGTGTTCAGCGCCTCGGTCGCCACGCGGCGAATGGTCGGCACGGGGGTCTCGCTCATACCAGCGCTCCCAGGGCTTCAGTCGGCTCACCCGGGACCTCGGGCAAGGTCACGAACGGGGTGGTGGCCTGCTGCTTCAGCAGCTCGATCGCCGCGTCGGCCCGATCGATGCGGCGCAGCTCCCGGTGGCCAAAGACTGGAGGCGACGACGGGCTCAGCACCTTCGTCATCGCTGCGCGCTCTTCGGCGGAGAAGGGGTTGGCCGGCACGCGGTTCACCGCGATCGCCGACACCGGCAGCTTGTAGCGCGCGAGGCCGCGCTGCAGCTCGAGCGCCTCGGTGACCGGCAGCGTCTCGGGCAAGGTGACGATCACCGCACCGGTGGTGACCGGGTTCGTCAGCACCGATACGCCTTCTTGCGCCGCGCGAAAGATCGGCCCCGCCGGAATGGCGCGGGTCAGAAACTCGGGGATCTGCGCCAGCGCCAGCGCGTGCCCAGTGGCCGGAGAATCGATCAGGCACACGTCGAAGAACGGCGTGCCCGACGGCCCGGTGCGCTTCATCAGATCGAGCATGCGGTACATCACGCCCATGTCGGAGAAACCCGGCGCAGCCGACAGGAACCGGCGCAACGCCATCGACCGCATCGCCGCGTCGGCGAGAATTCGAATCGGCAGCGTGTCTTGGAGGAAGCGGAGGTGCCCGGCGCCAGGCGTCAGCAGCGCGGCCCATACCCCCGGGCGAACCTCGATCGGCTCCTCGGTCGGGGGTGGACCGCCGAGCGCGGCGGAGAGCTGCGATGGCGTCTCGGCCAGCGGCACGATCTCGGCGCAGAGGACCCGCCGGCCCTTCGCGGCGAAGGCCCGCGCCAATGACACGGTGACGGCGGTTTTCCCGACGCCACCTTTCCCGGTGACGATGATCAGTCGTCGTTCGCTGAGCTCTGAGAGAGGCATGATGCGCGGCGCCGCCTTTACGGTGTAACAGGCCTGCATGCACGTTCTGTTGGCTCGGCATGGTGAGACGCCGTGGAATCGCGATGGCCGCTACCAAGGCCACACCGACGTGGCGTTGTCGGAGACCGGGGAGGCCCAGGCCGCCTCCCTCGGCAAGCGGCTGGCGTCGGTGACGATTCACCAGGCGCTGGCGTCGCCGCTGGTTCGCGCCCGGCGCACGGCGGAGCTCGCGCTCGGCAGCTCCCGCGCTGCGCTGCTGCGCACCGACGACGGGCTGAAGGAGATCTCCCACGGGCAGTGGGAAGGCAAGCTGGTCACCGAGATCGAGCAGTCACACCCTGAGCTGCTCAAGCAGTGGAAACACGCACCGACCGCGACGCTCCCCGCGGGCCCTCGGGCCGAGTCGCTCCAGCAGGTGCTCGATCGCGCCTGGCCGCCATTCGCCGCAGCAGTGAAGCGCCTCGAGCCGAACCAGACGTTGTTGGTGGTGGCCCACGACGCGGTGAACCGCGCCATTCTCTGCCGGGTGCTGGGCTTGCCCCTCGAGCGGGTGTGGTCGTTTCGCCAGGCGCCAGCGACGCTCAACGTGCTGGCGGGGCCGAGCCTGGAGCAGCTGCAGGTGGTTCGCCTGAACGACGCCGAACATGTGGCCCCCTGGCACGCCGAAGCCGTGCACGTCGCTGTGTAGTGACGACGCTGTCGTCGAGTGCTAGGCGACTCCCCGCTCGTGAACCGCTGGCTCAAACTGTTTCTCAGCTTGCTCGTCACCGCCGTGTGCCTGGCGTGGACGTTCAAGGGCACCAACGTGGACGAGATGTTGAGCTCGTTGCGTTCGGCCAACTGGCTGGTGCTGGTGCCGTACTGCGGGCTGATGCTGATCGTGCATGTCTGCCGCACGCTGCGCTGGGGCAACCTGCTGTCGGGCCTCGAGAAGGTGCCGTTCAAGCAGCTCAACGAGGCCTCGGCGATCGGCTTCATGATGCTGATCGTCCTGCCGTTCAGGCTCGGGGAGTTCGCGCGCCCGTTCCTCATCGCGGAGCGGTCGAACATTCGCCGCAGCGCCGCGATGACGTCGGTGGTGTTCGAGCGCATCGTCGACGGCATCGTCATGGCCGTGCTGCTGCGGGTGCTGGTCATCTTCATTCCCGACGACGCCCCGCAGGTCGAGCTGGTGCGTTTCGCCGGAAACGCGATGTTCGCGCTCTTCTTCGGCGGCTTGGTGTTTCTACTCATCGCGCGGTGGCAGCACGATCGCGTGTTGGCGCTGATGCGGGCGACGGTGGGCAGGGTCTCCGCTGGGCTGACCGAGCGGGTCGTCTCGGTGGTCGACGGCTTCGTGTCCGCGCTGAAGCAGCTCCCCGACGGGCCTAACCTGGTGTCGTTTTTTGTGCTGACGGCGCTCTACTGGGGTGCCAACGGCGTCGGCATGTCGCTCATGGCCAGCGGGTTCGACTGCTCGCGCGCAGACGGCGCGGCGTGCAACCCCATGTCGCTCACCGTGTACCAAGGCTTCGTTGCGGTGGGCGTCTCCATCGTCGGCCTGATGATCCCCGCGGGGCCCGGCGGCGCGGGCACGTTTCACAGCGCGATGAAGATCGCGTTGGGGCTCTTCCTGCCTGCCTACGTGGTGAACTCGAGCGGCGTCGCGTTCGTCAACGTGTTGTGGGTGGTGCAGACCGCTCAGCAGATCATCGTCGGCCTGTTCTTCTTGGTCGTCTCGAATGGCAGCCTGAGCACCATCGCCGGGCAGCTCCGCGACCAACAGCAGCAGGGCGCTGAGAAGCCCTCCTGACGAGGGCCGACAACCCCGAGGCCGAGCCACGCGGCTCCGCATGGAGAACGTGCCCCCCTCACGAGGTGCACTGGCTCGACCGAGCGATGAGGTGCGCGTGTTCAGGCGGCTCCGCGGCGCGCGGGGAAGACCGGCGACGCTCGGCGGCGCCATGAGCTCAGGCAGCGGCCCCGCGAAGTGGGTGAACGACCGCAGCGCCGCGCGTCGACCATCGCGCGCGAAGCCGCGTCGGCTCGTGCCCGCGAAAGAGCCCTTCGGCCGACGACGGGCGCGCCTTACGCCACCGCGGCGGCGTCGGTGCGCACGTATTCGAACTGGGTGGGCTTGCCGTCGATGCCTTTGGGCGGAGGCGCGATCCAGTTTGCGACCTTGCCTGGCTCGGTCACCGCGACCTGCTGCACGCTCTTCACGTAGGCCCAGTCGGCCGCGCTGGGAAGCCAGGTGGCCGCGCCCGCCTCGAAGTCGGCCTGAGACACGAGCTTGCCCGACAGGTCGAACGGCATGCCCGCGTAGATGCCTTGGCTTCGGTGGAAGCGGTTGGAGGGCAACGTGAGCCGGAACGACAGGCCCGCGTTTTCGATCACCTTGTTCCACCGCTCGAGGCCGCGGTTCGAGTCTTTGACGTAGTCGTCGCGCAAGACCTCGTTGATCGCGTTGCGGTACGGAACCTCTTCGCGCTTGAGCGACTTGGTGGCGGCGTCGGGCACGTCGATCGCGTACACGTCGTTCATCGCCACGTGATCGGTGTAGTGCTTCTCTTCGTACGCGCGGCCCTTGAGCCCGGCGGCGAAGAAGTTGGCGGCGTTGGTGGAGATCTCTGAGCCGAAGAGATCGAGCGAGCTCGAGTACCAGAAGTTGATGAACTTCTGAATCGTGGGCAGGTCGATGCCGCCCAGCACGCGCACGTCTTCGTTCGGGGCCTGCTTCATCAGCTCGCAGGTGCGCTGAATGACGCGCGACACACCCGACTCGCCGACGAACAGGTGGTGCGCCTCTTCGGTGAGCATGAAGCGGGTCGACCGGGAGAGCGGGTCGAAGCCTGACTCGGCGAGCGCCAGCAGCTGGAACTTGCCGTCGCGGTCGGTGAAGTACGTGACCATGAAGAAGCTGAGCCAGTCTTGGCAGGGCTCGTTGAAGGTGCCGAGAATGCGCGGCTTGTCTTGGTTGCCGCTGCGGCGCTCGAGCAGGCCTTCTGCCTCTTCACGCCCGTCGCGGCCGAAGAAGCGGTGGAGCAGGTACACCATGGCCCACAGGTGCCGGCCCTCTTCGACGTTCACCTGGAACAGGTTGCGCATGTCGTAGAGTGAAGGGCAGGTGCGGCCGAGCTGGCGCTGCTGCTCGACCGAGGCGGGCTCGGTGTCGGCCTGGGTGACGATGAGGCGGCGGAGCGTGGTGCGGTGCTCACCTGGCACGTCGGCCCACACCGGCTGGCCCATGGAGTCGCCGAAGCCGATGCGGCGATCGTTCACCGGGTCGGCGAGGAAAATGCCCCAGCGGTAGTCAGGCATCTTCACGTAGTCGTAGTGCGCCCAGCCATCGGCGTGTGCGCTCACCGCGGTGCGCAGGTACACGTTGTGCGCCTGGAACCCGTCGGGGCCCATTTCGGACCACCACTTCAGGAAGTTGGGCTGCCACGCCTCGAGCGCGCGCTGCAGCTTCTTGTCGTCTGACAGGTTGACGTTGTTGGGAATCTTCTCGTTGCTGATGTTGCTCATGGGAGGTGCCTTTCCAGGTGCATCAGGTGCGGCGCATGTCGAACACGGGGCGGACGCCGGCTTGGCCGTACAGCGAAAGCGCGCCGCGCTCGCCGACCGCGTTGGGGCGCTGGAAGATCCAGTTTTGCCAGGCGGTGAGGCGGCCGAAGATCTTGGTCTCCATTGTCTCGGGGCCAGCGAAGCGCAGGTTCGCTTCCATGCCAGTGAGCGCGTCGGGCGAGATGGCCGCGCGTTCTTCGAGCGCGACGCGAATCTCGTCGTCCCAGTCGATGTCGTCGGGCGTGAAGGTCACCAGCCCGGCGGCCAGCGCGTCTTCAGGCGAGTACAGCTCTTTCTGCGCGAGCACCTCGGCGACCCGCGCCGGAGTGGCGAGGAGCCGCGTCTCGAGCCGAGACAGGCCGTTCGACATGGGCAGTACGCCGGCGTTCATGCCGTCGAGCTGAATCGACGTCGGGCGCTGGGCGTCGTCGAGCATATAGGTGCGGTCGGCCGCCAGCGCGAGCTCGGCCAACACACCGACGAAGCAGGCCTCGGGCTCGATGAAGGCGTAGAGCGTTTTGGCCGTCACATCGAGCCGCTTGAGCGTGCGCTTCTGCAGCAGCAGCACCTCTCGGGCGAGCCAGTGGCTCTTGTGGGCGAGCAGGAACGAGTCCCACGCCAGCACCTGGGCCGCCGCACCTTTTGTCTTCAGCACCAACGTGCCGATGTCGAGGTGGTTGATGCGCAGGCGGAGGATTGCGTCGTCAAGCTCGCGGAACGCTCGGAGCGCCCAGCTGTCGGCGGTGAGCGCGTCAGGCGAGGCAGGCGGCGCGTCGACCGGGCCGGTGACGGTGAGCTCGGCCAGGCGCTGGGCCGGCTTGAGCTGCACCGAGACATGCCGGTAGTCGATGCCAGAGGCGGTGAGGCGCGGAGCGAGCGGGGTGAGGGTGACGCCTTTCGCCTCAGCCGGCCGGTCGCTCGTGGCGGCCAGCGCCTTCACCCGATCGGCGATGACCTGGGGGAATCGGCTCTTCGGGGCGAGCTGATCGATGAGGCGCCACTCCACCGCGCGCTTGCCGCGAACCCCTTCGGCGGTGGTGCTGAAGAAGTCGGCGTGGTCGCGGCGCACCTTGCGCTTGTCGACGACGCGGGTGAGACCTCCGGTGCCGGGGAGCACACCCAACAGCGGCACTTCAGGCAGCGACACCGCGGAGTTGCCGTCGTCAATGAGAATGATCTCGTCGCAGGCGAGCGCCAGCTCGTAGCCTCCGCCGGCGGCCGTGCCGTTGAGCGCGGCGATGGTCTTCAGCCCGGAGCACGCCGACGCGTCTTCGAGGCCAAGCCGGGTCTCGTTGGTGTACTTGCAGAAGTTCACCTTGAAGGGGTGCGAGCTCGAGCCGAGCATGAAGATGTTCGCACCCGCGCAGAAGATGCGGTCTTTCAGCGACGTGATCACCAACACGCGCACCGAGGGGTGCTCGAAGCGAAGCCGCGAAATGGCGTCGGCCAGCTCGATGTCGACCCCCAGGTCGTAGCTGTTCTGCTTCAGCACGTAGTCGGCGCTGCGCAACCCCGCGTCTTCCTGCACGTCCATCGACAGGCGAGCGACGTCACCTTCGAAGCTCAACTTCCAGTGTCGGTAGTTGGCTGGCGTGGTCTCGAAGCTGGCGATGTTCTCGTTCTTCGCGTCTGAACCCATGCGGTCACCCTCGCATGAGCACCTGGGGCGACACAAGCAGCATAGTGCGTGTCTTTGTTCATGACAGGCAGTATAGTGCGTGTCATGTCGATCGGAGCCGACCACCTGTTGTCGTCGATCGGGCGCCGGGTGCGAGCGCTGCGGCATGACCGCTCGCTCACCGTGAAGCAGCTCGCCGAGGCGGCCTCGCTGTCGGAGCGCTTCATCGGTTCGCTCGAGGCGGGCCACGCCAACATTTCAGTGCTGAACCTGGCCGAGGTTGCTCGCGCGCTTCGAGTTCCGGTGCAGGCGCTGGTGACCGGCGCCCAGGAGAACTCGACTGGCGCCACCGTCACCGCGCTGTTGGGCCTGCGCGGAGCGGGCAAGAGCACCATCGGCGCGGCGCTGGCGAAGCGACGCAAGGTGCCTTTCTTCGAACTCGATCGACTGGTCGAAACCGAGGCAGGCATGAGCCTGGGCGAGCTCTTCGCGATGCACGGCGAGCGCTACTTTCGCGAGCTCGAGCTGCGGGCGCTGCGCCGGTTTCTCGAGAACACCCGCGAGGCGGTGTTGGCCACGGGCGGAGGCATCGTCACCAGCGCCGAGGCCTTCGAGTTGTTGCTGGCGAAGACCCACACGGTGTGGCTCAAAGCCAGGCCGGCCGATCACTGGTCGCGAGTGGTGAATCAGGGAGACCTTCGGCCCATGGCCAACCGGCCACACGCCATGGCTGAGCTGCGCCGGCGCCTTCGCGAGCGTGAGCCGCTGTATGCGCGCGCCGCCCGCACC
>JAEUJT010000149.1 GCA_016793525.1 Archangium sp.
GAGGTGTTGGTGACGCCCTCTTTGTACACCTGGCCGTAGATGACGGGACCGACCGCGGAGCCGACGAGGGCCACGACTGGAGGCGACTCGATCGTCTCCCCGCCGAGCTTGCACCAGCCGATCGCAGGCGCGGTGAGCTGCACCGAGGCGAGCTGGGCCCGCTGGAGCCCGTTGGCGCTGCCGTCGCGATCTCCGAGCGTCCACGTGCCGCCGTTGTCGACCGAGAACCGTACCGCGAGCAGGTACGTCTTGGATCCGGTGGTGACTCCGGGGAGCGTCACTTCTCCTGCGTATTGATCGCGATCACCGTCGTCGCCCAGGTAGCTCGCGCCGACCCAGGTGAAGTCGGCGGAGAGCGGTGGGTCCATCGCCATCTCCGCGAAGCCCACCTGCGCCACCACGCCCGAGCCGACTCCCGCACCCGTGGTGACTCCGGGAACCTCGACCTGACCGACGACGCTGACGGGCACCATGGTTCGGCCGCTCGCGTCGGCGTGCAGCATGGGGTTCATCAACACCGCGGTGGTGATGGTGCGCGTGGTGGTGCTGGTGAAGGTGAAGGCGTCACTCAGCGACGACGACTGGCCGTCGGGGTTCGTCACGGTGACGGAGACCCGCCCCGCAGCGACCGCCGGGGTCACGGCCGTCAAGCGGAGCCGGCTCTGCACCACGACCTGCGGCGCGCGCGCCGTGCCGAAGGTGACGGTCGCTCCGTCGACGAAGTTGGAGCCGTTGATCGTGACCTCGGTGCCACCGTTGACCGTGCCTGACGTGGGGGCGATCGACGTCGCCGCTGGAGGGAGCCCCAGGCCGGCGTCGGGCTTCCCACTCGGTTGACAGGCCATCATCACCACCACGACCCACGGGAGCGCGCGCATCATGGGAGCGGACCCTAGGAGAAATGCGGCGACGGCTGGAAGCGCTGAGGCGAATTCCCTCACGGAACGGTCGCCCACAGCGAGGCGGTATCCGGAGAGCCCGCGCTCAGCCCTTCACGGCCCCGGCGGTGAGCCCGCCTACCAGGTACTTCTGGAGAGCGAAGAACAGGGCCATCACCGGCGCGGAGATGACCAGGGCTCCCGCTGCGAAGTGGCCCCACTCGGTCTTGTATTCGCCCACGTACCGTTGGAGCGCGACGGGCAGGGTGAAGCGCGTCTCGTCGTTCAACAGCGTGGCCGCGAGAATGAATTCGTTCCACGCGGTCATGAAGCTGAACAGCGCCGTCACCGCGAGCGCGGGGCGGGCCAGCGGGAGCACCACGCGCACGAAGATCTGCACCGATGACGCACCGTCGACCAGCGCCGCTTCTTCGAGCTCGCGTGGCAGGGTGTCGAAGTAGCCCTTCAACATCCACACGCAGAAGGGCAGCGACGCCGTCGAATACACGAGCACCAGGCCGGCCAGCGAGTCGAGCAGCCCGAGGTGTTGGAGCAGCGAGAAGAGCGGCACCAACATCAGCGTCGCCGGGAACATCTGCGTCACCAGCAGCACCTGCAGGCCCGCGTCTTTCCCGGGGAAGCGGAAGCGCGACAGCGCGTAGGCGGCGGTGACCGCGAGCGAGAGGCCGACGATGGTGGTGGCGCCGGAGACCACCACGCTGGCCAGCAGCTGCCTGCCGAACAGCCAGCGCCCGTGGGCGTCGGTGTGGCCGATGACGTCACTGAAGTGGCTCCAGGTGATCTCCGTCGGCAGCGGGTTGGCGCTGAGCGCGAGGGACTGGGTCGGTGCGAGCGCGAGCTTCACCACCCACAGCACCGGGTACAACACCACGGCGCACACCACCGCCAAGGTCGCGTGCGTCGCCGCCATCACCCAGCGGGAGGAGCTCACGTGGCCTGCTCCTCGGTGAGGCGCTTGGTGAGCGACGACCAGGCGAAGAGCACGAAGAAGATCAGCACCGAATACGCCGCCGCGAAGCCGTACTGCTCGTTGCGCTGAAACGCCCAGCGGTACGCCTCGCTGACGAGAATGTCGGTGCCGCCGCCGGGCTCTCCGCCCGACACCAGGTAGATGATGTTGAACATGTTGAAGGTCCACACCGAGCCGAGAATGATCGCCGGCAGCAGCGCTGGGCGGAGGAGTGGCAGCGTGATGTGGCGGAACTGCGCCCACTTCGATGCGCCGTCGACCTCGGCCGCTTCGTACAAGTCGGCGGGAATCGACTGGAGCGCTCCGAGCGACACCACCATCATGAACGGGAAGCCGAGCCAGGTGTTGGTGGCGACATTGGCGGCGAACGCGGTGGACCAGCGGGTGAACCAACTGACGGGCTCGACACCCACGATCGCCAACACGGCGTTGATCGCTCCGAACTGGCGGTGGAACAGCCCTTTCCACATCAGCGCGGTGATGTAGTTGGGAATCGCCCAGGGGATGATCAGCACCACGCGGTACACGCCGCGCAACTTGAGCAGCGGGTTCTTCAGCAGCAGCGCCAGCGCCAGGCCGATCGACACGTGCAGCACCACGTTCGCCGCCGTCCACAGCAGGGTCACCACCAGCGTGAAGTAGAACGAAAGCGGCTCCGTCATTCGGTAGCCGCGCGAGGCGAGAATGTCGGTGAAGTTCGCCAGGCCGACGAAGCTGTAGCTGCCCGCCTCGTGGTGGAAGAGCGAAAGCGAGAGCCCGACCACGAAGGGCATGAAGATCAGCACCGCGACGCCGACCGCCGCAGGAGAGACCCAGGCGATGGCCTTGCGCGCGTCGGGGTAGGCACGGGCGAAGGCGGTGCCGGTGAGTCGCTTTCGCCACGCCCATCCGGCGGCGATGAAGGCCACAACCGTCGCGACCGCGATCCACGGGCGAGGGTCGGCATCGGGAGGTCGCTCACGGTTCAACGCGCGGTACCGCCGCTCGGCCAACGCGCCGGCCTGCTCGGGAGAAACCCCGCCTTGCAGCACCGCTCGGAGCGCCAGGCGCATCGGCTCCCAGACGCGGCCCATCTCCAGCGTGTTCGGGGTCGGCACGGCGTGCTCCGCCACGGCGCGGAAGGCGGTTTGAAGCGCGTCGCCGGTGTCGCTCGTCACGGTGGCCACGATCTGCTGGCCCAGCTGCGCGCGAATGCTGGCCGCCTCGCCGAGGGAAAGGAACTCCGCCAACCGGTGCGCGTCGCTTGTGTGTTTCGACTGCGACGAGACGTACGCGGCCTCGACTCCGAGGAACGGCGTCATCGGCGTGTCGTTGTTCTCCGAGATGCGCGGAAGCGGGGCGAGCGACCAGTGAATGGAGGGATCGATCTCCCCCGCGAACCACGGCCCGGAGATCACGAACGCCGCGCGGCCTTCGTTGAAGAGCGACTTCACCAGCGCGCCCGAGGCTTCTTGGGGAACGAAGCGGCGATCGAGGAGCGACTTCACGTACGTCAGCGAGCGCGCCATCGCCGGGGTGTCAAACTGCGCGCGGCCGTTGGGGTCGAACAGCTCTCCGCCAAAGCCGAAGAGAATCGGCGCGTGGAAGTAGAAGTCGCCCGCTTCGTACGCGAGCCCGAAACGATTCGATGCGGCGTCTGACGTGGCGCTCAACGCGCGCTCGAGCTCAGCCGTCGTCTTCGGTGCCTCCGCCACCAGCGCGGTGTTCACGTACAGCCCGAGGCACTTCAACGAGAGCGGGTAGCCATAGCGCGTGCCGGAGATCTCCAACGCGGCGACCGACTGCGGCAGATACTTCGCGGCCTCCAACGCCGTCACTGGCGCCACGACGCCGAGCCGGTGGAACTGCTGCAGCCGCTCGTGCGCGAAGATGAAGACGTCGGGGCCGACGCCGTGCGGAATCGACGAGGTCAGCTTCGATGACAGCGCGTCGTACGGCACCGCGAGCAGATCGACCTCGAGGCCGGTCTCCGAGGTGAAGCGCTCAACCGCTCGCCCGATCGCCTGTTCTTCGCCGCCGCGATAGGCGTGCCAGAGCACCAGACGTTCAGCGGCCGCCGCC